>JBAZRS010000054.1:6256-14979 GCA_041662825.1 Victivallales bacterium
GTGGAAATGGCGTGTTCGGAACGCGCTGGAGTCCTCGTGGAAAAGGTGGGGTGGATGACGGGATTCGAACCCGCGACCTGATGAACCACAATCACCCGCTCTAACCAACTGAGCTACAACCACCATGAAATTGGACGCTAAAATAGTGCGAAGTTCGCAAGTTTCAAACATGCATTCGATTTTATTCGAAGAGTAAGCGGAAATCGCCTACTTTTCGTTCAGGACCTTTTGCTGATTCTGGTTCTGCTGGTTCTGGAGGGACTGTATTTTGTCAGTCATTTTTTTCTTCGCAGTAAGAGGCGTCGCGCCCGTACCGTAGTCGACTACGGCTGCAGCGTCGTTAAGGATTTGGGTAGCCGGGCGTTGGAGCGGGGTGCCCTTCGCCTCTTTTACGGGCGCGGTTGCGGCGGCAACGGCCGGCTGGGCAGTTTGAGCTGCTGTTGGCTTGGCGGCAGGCTGGGCGGTTGCAGGTTGTACTGTTGCCGGTTGAACTGGAGCGGCTACTGCGGGTTCATTCTTCTTGAAAACCGGAGGAGTATAGGAATTTGATTTTGTCGGAGGCGCATCCTCGCCGCATCCGCAGAGAAACATGCAGAGACCTATAACCGGAAAAATATTTTTCATGTAATCACCTCTTTTGTTTTGAATAATCTACCCCATAAACACGACTCTGTAAAATCCAGAGCCTTCTACTGATGACTATTGAGCAGGATATGTGCCCGGCACGAAGTTTCCCGCCATGAATTCTATTCCCCGGCAGCGCTTTCTTCCTTCGGGGGGAGCCATTCTTCGAAAAATTTGCTGACAATCGGGGCGCAGGTTGCGCCTCCGCTGACACCTTCCTGAACGATTACGGCGAATCCGTAAAGCTTGTCGTCACGCTGTCCGAACCCCATGAACCAGGTATTGGTTTTCCTATCGTTTTTCGGCCCTATTTCGGCGGTTCCTGTTTTTCCTGAAAGCGTGATTTTACTGTTGGCGGCCTTTTTGGCCGTTCCCTTTTCGGCGTTGATGACCAGGTACATTCCCTTCCTGATGATATCCAGATTTTCCTTTTTGACATCAAGGCTGCCGCTCAATTCCGCTTTCTCCTGCAGGAAAAGGGTATTGCCCTGGGTATCCCTGACCTCCTGCAGAAGGTAGGGTTTCCAGACGCTGCCTCCGTTCGCAATTGCTGAAACGTAAAGGGCGGCCTGGAGCGGGGTCAGCAGAATTATCCCCTGCCCGATTGAAATGAGGCAGGTGTCGTACACCGTCCATTTTTCCCCGTAGGACTGGAATTTCTTCTCCATCGAAGGAATCTGTCCGGCACGCTCCGGGATGCATATGCCTGTTTTTCTCCCGAATCCTGCGGATTCCATCATATCCCTGATTTTTTCAAAACCGAGTTTTCTGCCCTGTGCCATGAAATACACGTTACATGACTGCTCAATCCCGTAGAGCATGTCTACTTCGCCGTGCCCGCCGCCTTTCCAGCTCCAGCAGTGGATGGCGGCGTTTCCGATTTCAAAAGTGCCGTCGCACCTGATTTTTTCGTTGGGGCTGAATCCGTTCTCAAGCGCGGCCATGGCGATGAGCGGCTTCACTATTGACCCCGGAGTGTATTCCCCGGATGTGGCCCTGTTAATAAGGGGCCTTTCCGGATTGCTGATCAGTTTTCTCCAGTCGTCGGATTTTATTTTCGGGACAAACTTCTGGGGATCGAAACCCGGGGACGACACCATTGCAAGTACGGCTCCGTCCGACGCGTCGAGAAGTACGAAAGCTCCGACCCTGTCCTCAAGGAGTTTTTCCGCTATCGCCTGTGCGCGCCAGTTGACGGTCAGGACAAGATCGTTTCCGTTCTGCCTGGGAACTGGAGTTCCTATTGTCTCGTAGACGAAGCCCATGTTGTTGATCCTGACTATCTCGTTTCCCGGAATCCCCCTCAGTCCGCGGAGTGGCTGAGGCCCGATCGTGACACTCTTGTCATACGCCTTTTCAATTCCGTCCCTTCCGGTCCAGTCGGGCAGATAATATGAATATTCAGTCCTGTCCTCGGCGCTGCCCGGGTCTTCAAGTCCCACATATCCGATCAGGTGGCATGCCGTTTTTTCTCCAGGATAATATCTTTTGGGTACCGTCTTTATCTCCATGCCCTCGATTTCCGGTGTCAACTCGACGGCGTTCGCCATTTCGACCGTGGTGAGGTCGCGGAATATTGTGATCGGAAGCGCGGGCTTAAGGTTGATATGCTGGAGTATCCCGCTTGTCGTAAGGGTCGGTTTCCGCCCTATTGCCGCACCGATCCTCTGGGCGCTGGCGAAAATGTGGTTCACGGTTTTCCTCTGTCTTCCCGGCTGCCTCATTTCGGCCGGATGAAAGACAATGTCATAGCCCGGCATGTTGTCGGCGAGCAGATGCATGTCCGAACTGAAAATCCTGCCCCTGATTGCGGGAATCCTGATGCATCTGATGGACTGCTTTGAAACCTTGATCCTGTGTTCCTCCCCCTGCCTGATCTGCTCGTCCCAGAGCTTGACAACCAGGACCGCGTAGAAAAGGGAGAAAAACGCCCCAAGCAATGCTATCCTTATAAAAGTCTTGATGATGCCGGATTTCACAGGTTCCCTAGATCCTTTCCTCGATGTTCTCTTTTGCGGTCTTATAAAGATCCATTCCCATCCATTCACCCAGCATGTCGAGCAATATTATAAGGAACGGCAGGCAGAAGGCCCCGGCTATCAGCGAGAAAAGGAAGAGGAATGCGAAATTCGCAATTCCATACACTGCGATTTCCCTGGAATTGAAGAGCATCACCGGAAAAACGGAGATGGCGGCGGTCAGGATTCCGGGGACAATGTGCAGGTAGAAATCTTTTGTCTCCCCCTTGAGAAGCCAGAAGACGGTCACTCCGGAGACTGCGGCCAGACTGAGTGCGGACACGGGAATTTCCCTTCCATAGAGCATGTCCACGGCGAGTCCTGAGACAAATCCGAGGCAAAGTCCGATCTTCCACCCGTACACCATGGAAAAGTAGAAGACCGCAAGCGCGGCCAGGGGTATGATGACTCCGGATGAGCCGGCCATGACCTCCAGCATCACTGAAATGAAGAGCACGATGAATATGTAGCAGACTGCAATCATTTTTCAGGCACCAGGACAAGCACGAAGTGAAGGTTGTCGAAGTTGACTGCGGCCTCCATCCTGGCCTCCGCATAGAGGTTGTCCCTTATTTTCACGATCTTCCCTTCGCCGTCATCGGCAAGTTTGCCGATGAGGAGGGAGGACGGCGTCAGGCCGCTTAATCCGGAAGTGAAGACAAGTTCTCCGGGCGTATATGCGACATCCCTCGGGAGGTATTTTATCCCGACAATGAAAGACCTTCCCGCCTTCTTCCCCGAGCCCGCGACCCCGTGCGCCCTTCTTCCTGAAACCATGACGCTGAGGGAGCAGTCGTCGCTGAGTATCGTGCTCACCACGGATTCATGGCGGGAAACGGACTTGATTCTTCCCACAACCGCAAAAGAGGCTCCCCCGGTATCCTTCCTCAATATTTTTGAAATGACAATGCCTCCCTCCATCACACCGTCGTCGCTGCCCCTGTTTATGACCAGTTTTTCATACCATCTCACGGGATCCCTCCTGACAATCTCGGAGGTGAGACAGGCGAAGAATGGAACTTTGCCCACGCCGACAAGCTCCCGCAGTTCGGTGTTTTCCCTTTTCAGGTTATTGAGGACAGACATCTTCGCGGACATTATGTCATTATCCTTCTGGAGTTTGAGAACCTGCTCTGCAAGTTCGCTTTTGCTCCTGACAAGCAGGCTTTCCGAAGCGGCCTTGTCCGACACGGCCTCGACTGCGGTGAAAAAGGGATGATAGAAGTCTGAAACAACCCTCTTCGTGAAATTCCTGACGGCCGTGAAGGAAAACACGATGAACAGGATTGCGAATCCCGCAAGCAACATCAAATTCTGTCTGCTAAGCATTTTTATCCGATAGTTTAGAGAATTTTAACCACAAAGACACAGAGACACAAAGGTGTTTTATTTATGAAATATGAATAAGCACCAATATCTGACGAAGCACTCGAAATTTCAAAACCACTATCTATAAATTTCCGTGCCTTTGTGTCTCTGTGGTTAATTTCATTTTCCATACGTTAATTAAAAATTCTTTTCCTCTTTGTCGAGTATGGAATCCAGGGACGGACAAAGCTGCCCGGTAAAAGTTCCCGAATCCTCAAGATATTTCAACTCGGCGGAATACCTTTTGCGGAACGGGACGAATTTGGCCTCGCATTCCCTGATATAGTCTTCCACCTGCTTCAGCCTTGCGATTTTCTCCCGCAATTTCTTTTCAGCAGCCCTGAAATCGCTTTCAAAGGATTCCTTGTCGCTGTTCTTCAGGTTTCCGAGCAACTCCGCCATCCTGCTCACTTCGGCCTGTATCATGGAAGGCGACTGGTTTGACAGTTCACTGAAATATTTAAGGCAAATATTCGCGACATTTTCGGGATTTTCAATTTCATTCCATTTTTTCCCCAGGTCACTGATATCGCACGCCTTGACTTCGGGTTTGGCCGGTTTATCCTTTCCGGTGGCGGCGACCGTGTAATTTACAGTTTTAAGCTCATTAATGCGTTTTCCCACAAAATCGACCGAGCCCGGAAAGAATATGTTCACGGAACTGTTCCTGATGACCGCTTCAAACCAGATGTCGGCTCTTCTCTCCGGAGAGATCTGATCAACGGGAAGCGTCGACAAATCAAGTTTGCTGCTGATAATATAATCGTTAATCGCAGTTTTGAACGCCTTGTCCGGTTTTTCCCCGCCAATGGCGGATTTAAGCATTGCCATGAATACGTCCCTGCTCTTAGGAATTCTCGCCATAGAGTCAATCATGATTGCGCATATTTCAGAATAAAGCGTGAATGCCGGTCCGTCCCTGTATTCCAGCGGATTGTTTAAGACACACGATAAATCCGGCTGTACGCCATCCGAGATCAGCCCCCTCATCCCCGGATAGACAAGGACGCCAGAAAGCATTGCCGGATTCCTGCGCATCTCAATTTTCAAAAGGATTCCGGCCACCATCCAGGCCGGCACTTTGCCGTAATTCGAGTCCGGCTTGATTCCGAACCTGCTCAGGAGCATTGCGGAAACCAAGGCGGACTGGGCCTTGTAGTTTTTATCCCACCCGGAAAGGTCGTCTGACAGGAAAATCCTGAGGACATCACCGCTGCTGTTTATTTCGAATCCGTCCTTCATGTCATTGCTTGTGATGATGACCGAGCACAGCGCCGTCTTATCGGATGCCTTGAGTCCGGAAATTGAGGATGTTACGGCATCGGCCGCCTTCAGGAAGCCATGCAGTTTGTCAAAGCCGGGATCTGGCCTGCTGAAACAGAATTTCACCCTCTCCCCGATGTCTATTATCCTCATGCCGAAGGCTTCGTCTGCGGAAAAAACGAACAAGGCCGCCAGGGAAATGGACAGTGCTAAGTTTTGCGGTTTGAAAATCAAACAGGGCTCCGGTTTTATCGGATAAGATTTACATCTGTTAATATATCACAAAAAAGTCAAAGGGTTGAATCATATTGGAATACAAATGGCAACCCATATATATTAGCCTATGAAATTTCAGTGTCCATTTTGCAGAAACGTGCTAGAGGTTGACAACTCCGACTGCGGGGTGGAGGTCGGATGCCCAAAGTGCGGAGAAGTGACCATGGCTCCGCACTCCCAGGTGTCCTCCGGCGTTGTGATAGGCAATGACTTCCTGATTCTGGAGGAGATAGGGCGCGGCGGAATGGGCGTGGTTTACCTTACCCACCAGATGTCTCTTGACCGCAGGGCGGCGCTTAAAATACTTTCCCGGAAATATGCAAGCAATTCGGAATTCGTTGCGGGATTCATCAAGGAGGCGCGCGCAGCCGCAAAACTCAACCATCCCCATATTGTGCAGGCCTACGCCGTCGGAGAAGACAACGGGATTTATTTCTTCGCAATGGAATACATTGACGGTGAAACAATGAAATCGGTCATCAAGCGCGAGGGTTGCATTCCTGTTGACACTGCGCTGACCATAATCCAGCAGATAGCCGAGGCCCTTGACTATGCGTGGAAGGAACAGCGCCTTATCCACAGGGACATAAAACCCGACAACATAATGATAGCCAGAAACGGACGGGCAAAACTCGCGGACCTGGGTCTTGCCAGAATCGCCGGGGATATTGAAGACAAAAACAATGACGAGATAATGGGGACGCCGCAGTATATCAGCCCTGAGCACCTGACAGGCGCTCCGATGGACGGCAGAAGCGACATTTACAGCCTGGGTGCATCCTTTTACCAGATCATAACAGGGAAATTCCCGTTCAGCGGCAGTTCCGCAGCTGAAATCACCAGAAAGCATGTTGAAGAGCCCCTGAAGTCGCCAAGGCTTGCCAATCCCAACATTTCGGAATTCGTCAGCAGGATCATCATGAAAATGATGGAGAAGGATCCAATCGACCGATATCAGACGGCAGAGGAGCTTGTCGATGATATCCGCCTGGCCAGGCGTGGGAAGACGATTGCCGAAAGCAAATCCACCGGCTCTTTCACCGTTAAGAAAAGAACGGGGAAGACAATCATTGTGAATACGGCCAAGACAAGAACCGGTTCCTTCCAGTCCATCAAAACCGACACCGGGAATATTTCATCAACCTCCCCTACAGTACCTTCGGTCGCCGGGGTTTCACCTGCGGCTGAAGGCTCAAAAAGGGGGCCTTTCGGGACTTCTGACATCAGGAGAGTCAATGAAAGAAAAGCGATGTTCAAGGTTATGGCGGTGGTCACCCTGTGCGTTGTTGCCGCCCTTGCGGCCGCCGGACTGGCAATATGGAAAATGAATCCCAACTCCGCCATGACCGGACCAGATGCAAAATCATCTGTTCCCGCACCTGTGGAAAGCGGAAATAAATCCGGCAACGGGAAAACCCTTCCCAAACTTCCGCCTTTGCCCCAGCGAAAATCCGAGCCCGACAAGACAGCCTACACGGAAGCGGCCGACAAACTTCTGGACTTCGCGGTTAAGAATCCGAATTCCGATGCGGACGTACTTTTCAAATGCGATGAGTTTTTCGCCCAGTTTCCTGCGCCGTTTTACAGGTGCGAGGAAAAAGTTTTCAGGGATGTGCTTAAAAGCTATGTGCCTCTTGATGAGAAAAGGATGGCTCCTTTCAGGAAAGAACTGAGAAGGGAATATCAGGAAGAACTCAATGCAAAAGAGCTTGAAAAGCAGAAGGAGCTCGAAAAAATAGAAGAGGCGAAACGCGAAAAGGAAAGGAAAGAGGAGACTGCCAGGCTGGACAGGGAGAAGGAGGAACAGCAGAAGAGGCGCATCACGGAATATAAACAGGATATTGAACGGCAGAAGGAGCTTCTTCGTTATCGCTTCGCCTATCAGAGCGTAAAACTGAATTTTAATGAGGCGGTTGCAGTTTTTGAATCGGCGCTGAAAGAGGAAGGCACGGCGCAGGAGTATCTGAAAAAGGATGCAAGGGAATTTGCCGCCTGGGCTTCAAAAATGAAGGGGGTCATTTCGGATGGCGGTAAATTCTGGGAGGACTTTTCCAATGGCGGCAGGAAACTTGAGGGCACACAGCTGGAAGTGAAAAACAGCCTCGGGAAAATTGTCTCGATAAACAGCGGTGTTGTCACGGTGAAGCTGGATTCGGGAATCGACAAGGTCCAGCTTCTGTCCCTGCCCATGCGTCAGTTCAGGCTTATTGCCAGAAAAGCGGGCTCGCCGGACGCCCTGTTCAGCTATCTTTTCATCTGCGGTGAATTTGCCGATGCAAGGGAGATGGCTCCCAATGACGAAATGAAAAATGAAGTGTCGGAAACAGCCTACGCATACCTTAAGGGCAAACTTAAATATCTTATGAATGAGAACAGAGACTCTGCAAAACAGGAGCTGAAGGAACTCGCCCTGAAATATTCAAAACTGCCCGAATATGCAAAAGCCATGCAGGCCGCAACGGCAAAGTGACGCGGATTGCGCCGCCTGGGGGGGGGGGGAAGTAATCAGTAATCAGTAATCAGTTGTCAGTAAAGTGGGCAGTTATTGAAAAATAATCTATCGAGCTGATTTCAAAACCCAATAAAACTGTTGTCAAGGGAGTGAGCCCGTTGGAGTTCACAACTTCAGTTGTGTCTTATCATCAACAAGAAGCACATCTAAAGCTGTGAACTCCAACTTTAGAAATCAGCTCGAAAAAGGTATTTTGAAATTGCCTCTATCTAGAAGCAGATTCACCGGTCTCTGATTACTGGTCACCGGTCACTTGTTGTCCTTGCCGTCCTTCTTTTCAGTGCCGTTTCCAGCTTCCTTTGATGTTTCCTTCTCCACTTCATCATTGGCGGGCTTATCCTTCTCCTTTTTAAACTCGCGGATTCCCCTGCCAAGACCGCGCGCCAGCTCCGGGATCTTGCTGCCGCCGAAAATAAGAAGGACGATGATTAAAACAATGATCAGTTCCTGATAGCCAAACATAAAGCCTCCAGTTTTTAATTATTTTAACACCATATCATCAAATCACCCGGTCAACCCATCATCATCCAGATCTATCTCATCTTCTACCTTCTTTTTGTGGAATGAGGCTGCGAATATGCCGATTTCGTAGAGCAGGTACAACGGCACAGCAACTATGAACTGGGATATTGCGTCGGGGGTCGGAGTGATTATTGCAGAAG
>JBAZRS010000055.1:0-14968 GCA_041662825.1 Victivallales bacterium
CACCGAAGGGCACATGATATGAATTCGGCAGAAACCGGCTACGAGGCTCGAACAAATTCAATAATTCAACAGAAAGAAGTGTGCGACATGAGAACAGTTTGCATGGGACTGCCAGACGATGATGTGATCCGGAGGACTTCAAAGAGACCGTCTAGAAAGGCTGGAGGTCTTCATGCGTTTACACTAATTGAATTGCTAGTTGTTATCGCCATTATCGCCATTTTGGCGAGTCTTCTGCTGCCCGCGCTGAGCAAAGCCAAGGAGCAGTCGCGGCGGGCGTTGTGCGCCAACAACCAGAAGCAGATATCGCTCGGGATATTAATGTACTGCCAGGACTATCTCGAGGAACTCCCGCCGGCCTATGTCAGAGGCTCGTTCGTTTGGCAGTACCTTTATAACGGGGACTATGTGAAAAATGAATCCGGCATTCTCGACTGTCCCAGTGACCAGACAAGAACACCCCTGACCGGAACACCTTCGGACGTCAGCATAGGATACTATAACTACGGTTGGTGCGGCGGTCACAACAGAAGCTACGTCTACAACCAGCGGACTGGATTTATTGCAAATAACGGAACGGTCACATATGCGTTCAAGACTCATCTTGCCAATCTTAAGAAACCCGACAAAGATGTCCTTTTTCGCGATGCAGAATGGCTGCCCAACGACAACGGAAACGGCTGGAGATATGGAATCGGGGATATATTCAATTTTACAAATCTTCCCGCATGCAGGCATGGCAAAGGAGACAATTACCTCTTCCTTGACGGACATGTGCAATGGCTGACAAGGGATCAATACATGAGCGAGATATACAATGCAACTCGGGATTTCTAACAGTAATTAAATTCAGAAAAGGGCCAATTATGAGAGAAACAATGGGAAAGACAATCGCTTTTTTAACGGTCGCCGCGCTTCTGCCGATGGCAATTACCGCATTTTCCGCTGAAGTAATCAAAACACCTGCCCCGAACGCACCCGCCCCGGCTACGGCCCCTTCCATGATGCCTGCCTGGCAGAAATTGGGGACTGTGCCGATACTCTCCTACCAGTGGCCGAAAAACACCGACGAGAAAATGCGTGCAAAACGGTTTGAGGACTATCTCGAAATGGGTTTCACCGGGATATACAAGCTGGACGGGGAACAGCCTTACGCCGGAAAACTGTTTCTCGACAAAGGCATGCACGGCTTCATGTTTCAGACTCGTTTTGTAAACCGCAGGGAACCTGTCATTGGCTCCGATGGGAAACCGGCGTGGTTCCGTCCTGCCCGCGCATCACACCCCTACTCTAAAAGCATTTTCAGCACGGAAAATGCAAAATGCTATTATGACTGGACAACAGAATTTGCTAAAGGATACGGCCTTGAAAACCTGTTCAGCGCCGGAGATACGATTGTAATGACAAGCTGGGATGAAACCGGACTTTACAGCCGCGAGGCGATCGAAGACGGCTATACTGCAAAAGACGAATTCATCAAGTATCTAACTGAATATGTTTACAGGGACAAGGGGCCAGGGGAGGACAGCAACCGAGACGGAAGAACCTTCAATTCTGAAACAGGGCTGGATCTGAAAAGTTGGCAGGAAGTTCAATTACCTGACATCAAGGAACGTTATGAGAAACCCGGGCTGTGGCGTCTCTGGATTGACTTCCACGGCTATTACACGAATCTTTTCTTCCTCCGCGGCGGCCGGCATGTCTCCGACGGGATTCAGCGCGATGTCGAGTTGTTCCCTTTCGCGCACAGTACCATAAAATGGCCCGGTGCCTCTTCCATGAAAGGACTTGATCTGTACTGTCAGGCGAAAATGCACAGGCTTCTGACCGTAGAGGACTGCCAGTCGGACTATCCGGGCAGCACGATTCACTACAGCTTCACGGATCAGTTGTCGCGCCGATACCAGAGACCGGTCATGGGATGGAGCTGGTTCTGGCCCAACGCAGACCGGCATAGCGATCCTCTTATGGCAGGAAGGGCACTGGCGCGTGCGATGGGGCACAACGTCCATGGCCTGCTTTTCTGGATCTACAAACCGGAATGGGCGAAAAAACCCGAGATGAGATCTGCGGTGGCCTATTGGCATCACAGCTTCCAGGCGCACTGGGATTTCCTCAAAAACGCGACCGTCCCGAAACCTCAGGCCGCTGTCCTCTTTCCCAGAAACACCGGCAATATGTATCCCAACTATGAATATCCTAAACTGGACTATGGCTGGACAATCCAGGCCCTGAGCGAAGCCCACATTCCTTTTGAAGTGGTCGCCGACAATCAGCTTGAATCCGAACCTGAAATCCTTGACGATTACAAGGCTCTCATCATTCCTACAGCCGCCTGGGAAAGTAAACGCTTCCTTGACAGAATCGAGAAGTTCATCGCCAACGGTGGCTTTGTCTACACCGACGCCGACAGTTTGATGATAGACAACGGCACCGGTTTGACAGTACCATCGCTGATCCGTCTTTTTGGAATAAAACCGCTGAAGAAATACAAAGGATTATTTTCACCGGGTTATGACTCAGTTTCAGAATATCAATGGGCCAGTGAGTTTGCCGCCAAATGGCAGTCTCCGACATGGGAAAAAGACAGTCACGGTTACATTCCCGATGTCCTCTCCAGTTGTTCCCCTCTGGTTATTGACGATACCGATTTAAAACTTTTAAGGGATAAATTGCCGGCAAGGAGCGGAACAGGTCTGCCTCAATCGCTGATTGATCCAAGGCAACCCCAGTTGATCATGGCGGAAGCAAATTCCGGGTCGCTGCCTGATAAACACCGCACATTCCATGACATAATCACCGGGGAAGCAGTTTCCGGTGTAAAAGTGCTTGCCAGCTATGGGACGGAAGTCTGCGCTGTGGAAACCGCTCAAACAGTATGGACGGGTTTCCGTCCCGGCTTTGACCACGCCTGCATATTCCCGCTGGAGGAAATGCGCAAATGGGGTGAGCCAGTCTGGCCCTTCGACAAAAACCTTTCCGCAAACGCAGCTCAACGCGCTGGTGCCCGCCAGTGGATTACCAGAATAATCGAGAAAGCCGGAATCAAGGCCCCTCTCGAATTGACACTTGATGGAAAACCATGCCCTTGGATCGAAATACTAATCCGGCAGGATTTGGCAGGAAACGCCATGATTTTCCTGATCAACCATGAAATGATATCCGGTGAATATCTTATTGGAGGAATATTGACAAACAATCCAAGGCATGTCGGAAATCTGATGGATGGAAATAAAATCAAGCCTGATGCGGAAGGACGCATAAAGGTGAAAATCCCGCCGGGTGATGTGATTCTGCTGGCTTCAGGCGATGCTGATTTTGTCACCAAAAGAATTGCCGCCCAGCAGAAGGTTCCAAAGAAGTACAAAGACATGGCAGTGTTCGAATAATGAAAAATACTTTTCCAGCTTTGCTGATTATTTCAATCCAGTTCTTGGGAATCACCTGCGCGCTTTGTGCGGAAAATCCGCTTGTCAGGCCCCCGGCCGAATGGCTGAATCTTCAGAGGCAGGTCTGGCAGGACAACGGCTGGCGGACAGAGCATATTTTCCCGGATGTAATCGCCGCATCAAACCCGTGCAATGGCGAAAAAGAATATTTCGTGATGCATGAGGATTCCTCGCCGGTTACCAGGGAGAGTTGGAGAGCCGAAGCTTTTGCCGGTTGCCGTTATCCGGCCGCAAGAAATCCTTTCACAACTCTGGCTATGGGAGCAATGCTTTATGATTCCAACCCGCACCTTCTGGCGGAAAAGAATAAAACATCATACGAAGCCGAACTGAGCGGGATTTTCGGAACATTGAAAAAACTTGGACTTAACTCCTTAGTATTATGTACGTATGCAGCACCCGAGGAATGGGGAACCATTGAAAAAGTGGCGGCCAATCATGGGATCAAACTGATAATCCAGTACACTGCCGCCTATTACAATCCTGAAAGAGGACAGGATTTTTTTTACCGTAAATCCCTGCCAAAGGCGCTGGAGTTCCTCGGCTCATGCGCTAAAAGCCCGCTGCTGCTAGGTTTTGCCGTAAAAGAGGAACCATATCTCAATTTGCTGAGCGGCATGCAGCTTTACCACTTCCTCCTGAAAAAACAATATCCCAATCTGCCGATTTATACGCTTTACAATGCTACTGATGCAATGATCGGAACCGGGAGTCCGCCATCTGAGATCATGGGAACCGATATTTATCCTTTCCTGGGCGGGTACTTTGGTGGAGGCAGACAATCACCCTCTTTTCTTTCGCCGCAAAAGGCGCTTCTTTCCCTGTCCGGCAATCTCAAAAAACGTTCGCACGAGGCGATGCTGCGCGACGCTGTTTTTACATATACTCCAACTCCATTTGGGTACTTTGAAGTCATATTAACCGAAAAACTCAAGGAGAAAAACATACCCGGAAAGGAATTCCCCGGAGTCATGCGCCTAAAAAACGGTTTTTCAGTCTTCTGGCGGCGCTACGCCCCTCCTGCAAATGCAATGCGGGCGTCGGTATGGCTTGCGACAGCCTATGGTGGTCAAGGAACTTTTCCATGGTTTTATCAGCCGAGGCTGCCATGGCTGAAGGAGAAAAGTTTCGAGGATTACACGGAATTGAAAGAGATTCAGTATGACCGTACTCCGGCTGGGGCAACTACAGGCTCAGATAACTCTCCCGTCTGGCATGAATATTCCTCAGCTTGGGGAGAAATACGGCAATACGAGAAAATCCTTCTTAAGCTCAGGCCTGACGGAATCCCGAGGTTTGAAACCAGGGATGATCTGCTGGTCGGCCGCAGTTTCCGATTTCTCTCAGATGATCCGGGAAATGCGGTTATTCTGGTCAATCTAGATGTCGGGCGCTGGCAGGATTATCCAGGAATCAAAATGGTCAAACCATTCAATCTGGATGTGAACAGAAAAGGGGAACTTACCGGTTATACTCCCCTGAATGAACCGTGTACAGTAAAATTCAATCTTAGGCTGAAGCCGGATGAAATCGCCTATTCGGTCGGAGAGAAACGCAGGATTTCGCCAGTTTCACAAGGGAAGTTACTCCAATCATTTGAACTCCCAATAAAACCAGGCTCAGGCGAAATCATCCTGATATGCACCCCTGAAATAATTGAAAAAACACTTAAATAAAAATTCTCAGCCATTTATAATGATGAAAGGTTTTCGCAATGTCAAAAAGAATAAGCAGGCAGATGAGAGGATTCAGCATCGAATTCAATTGTGATGTTCTTGGCAATCCAATGTCTCCAGGACTGTACCAGAATGTCACTGCCGAATCCCAGTTGAAATGGTATCTCGACCATGGGGTTGATGTCATCCAGACATTTTGTATGGGACTTAACGGATATGCCTGGTATCGCAGCAAAATCGCCCCGGTCGAACCTGGGCTGAACGGCAATTTTCTAAAGGATCTCGTCCGCATCGGACATGAAGCCGGGGTAGAAGTCCACGGCTATTTCAATCCTGTCGGAGACGCCTCTTACCGTGTAAAGCACTGTTATGATGAATCTTCCGTGATAGACCGTCGCCGGAACCAGCCATTGACAACAGAGCTGGTTGACTACTACTGCCGCTGCATTGAAGAGGCGGTCAGGGAGACCGGGATCGACGGGTTCCTGATAGATTGGCTGGACGAAGTCGAACCGCTTTGGATCCCAGCCGAGAAACAAATGTACGAGGAACTGACAAGTCGGAAATTTCCCGAGAAACCGATTAAGGAAGCCTCCGATTTTCCTGTGCCGTGGAAATGGTTCGGGGAATCAAAGCTGCCGGTATTTATGGAGCGACAGGAAGTCATCCGTTTCAGGCGTCTGGCAATTGAAAGGGCATGGAAGAAATTCCGGGAGGCCGCAAAATCCGTTAATCCGAATGTGAAAATATGGATAAATCCTCCGTTCAGGATATGGGATCTCGATGTATTCAATGACAATCTTGCAGTCAAAGAAGCGGACATCATCCTTTCAGAGGGACGAAACCTGGAAGTGGCGTTATGGCTCAGGAAACAGGTGCCAGAAACCCCGATATTCGTCAATTTCGGCGGACTAAGAAGCGACGGCAAGTCGAAATTTCCGTTGGAGGATTTTCAGAAATACGGCTTTCATCACTATGGCTTCGCACGTCCGGAAATTGAGACCGGGGTGCCTTCCGAGGAGACTTTGGGCAAGATCGCCGACTTTGACAAGGTCTTTTTTTCCGCGGGTAAAAAAAAGAAATGGGCATGACCTGTAATCAAAAATCCGAATATCCGCCGTCTCAGCTTAGAATTTAAAATATTAACTTTAATGGGATGCTTTCGCATGAAAAAAATCAATGTTGCCGTCTTGGGACTTGGGCGTAACGGAGAGGGTCATCTCCGAACCATCAGGAGTTCACCTCTGGTCGATAGGATTTACGGATATGAGCCTAATGCGGAAAGAGCCGCAAAGCGGGGAACTGAACTCGGTATCGCGACTTTTTCTGAACTAGGCATGATTACGGATAATCCGGAAATAGATCTTGTCTACATCTCATCCCCGAACGACTTTCACTGCGAACTTGCAATAGCGGCATTGAATGCCGGAAAAGCCGTCCTGTGTGAAAAACCGATGGGTGTAAACTTAGCTGAAACAAAAATGATGCTGGAAACGGCTGAGAGAAATAATGCGTTTCTGCAAATCGGCTTTGAACTCCACTACTCAAAATTGTATATGAAAGTCAAAGACTGGATTGCTCAAGGACTTATCGGCCGTCCGCTGATCAGCCATTGCGTTTACCATTGCAGCGAATTCCACGACAAGGGCAGCTGGCGGAGTCTCAGCCCCACCTCGCTGCTTTCGGAGAAAATGTGCCATTATCTTGAACTTCCACTATGGTGGTTCGGGCAAGCTGTGACCGATGTTTATTCAATGCACGCCCCAAACGTAATCGACTATTACAATCATCCCGACAACCACCAGGTCAGTTACCGTTTCGCCAACGGCGCAATCAGCCAAATGAATTTCACTGTCGGATTTGCCAACACAGGAAGCGGAGACCCGCTGATTGACACATTCGAAGTCCAGGCGGAAGACGGACATGCTTTGCGCTTTTTAATCACCGGGACAAAAGGCGCAATCGAAACCGATGTGTTCCGCAGGCGGATACGCCGCTGGTCTTATTCCGATTCGCCCGAACGCCATGTAAGCACCTTGACTGAGACAATCAATTTCCCAAAGGAGGAAGGGAGCAGGTGGTATCACAACTCACACGATCAGGATTTACGGGTCATCGAGCTTGTCGCCTCCGGCACCAAACCTGAAAATCCGCCGCACCTCTCTGCGGAGGCCATGAAACTGTGTTACGCTGCGGAAATATCCGAAAGGGAGAACAGGATGGTCAAGTTCAGTGAATTCACTTTTTAGGCATTGACCGCAAATGTCCTATTCAAATCGATAGATTATTTTCGTGTTTTCACCTGTATTCTCCTAGTTTTATCCTAAAAACATGACAAAAAAGTGAAAGGAGATTTTTTCATCAAGAACAGGGTTCTCCAGCAAAACCAGTTTTATAAGCATCTAAAATAAAAGGGGATTAATGAGATGAAGAACTATTACAAAATAATGATCTTATTGGTGCTGTGCCTGGGCTATTGGAGTAATTTATTTGCACAAACTCAATTGCCGTCCGCATGGATGAATGATAAGACAGAGGAATGGGATAACAACAATTGGACGGTGACAACGCCATTAGTTGATGTAAAACAGGGAACGAATGCGAGTGGGACTGAACGTGAATACTATGTAATTATTCCTGACAGTGAAGGCCTAATGGACGAAACAACCTGGAAAAACAAAGCTTTTGCGGGTTGTTTTTACCCGTCTGCCACTATTTCTCCTGATCGCTTTGGCTTTGGTGTTTTATTATATCATAACAACGCCAATACCCTTGCCATTTACAACAGTACAACTGTAGAACAAGAAACCGATAATATTTTCAATACTTTAAAAACATTAAATAGCAATTTCAATACAGTTTTACTCTGTTCTTACATACTGGAGACCGATTGGGCATGGATGGAAATCCTTGCTGAAGAGCATGATATGAGCATAATGCTCCAATATCATCGAGCCTATTTACCGAATGACGGGAACTATTCGTCAAAACTACCGCTAGCTCTTGACATACTTGGGGAATGTGCAAGCAGTTCTCGCCTCGTGGGATTCTCAATAAAAGAAGAGCCTTATGTTGGCACCACTCTTGAGCCAATGCAGGACTATCATGACGACATATGGGCCGAATATCCCGATTTACCTGTGTTTTGCACCTACAACAGTACCGCCGCCATGGCGGCTACCGAATCGAGATATCCTGAAATCATGGGCTCCGACATCTATCGTTTCCTAGGCGGCTACTTCAGCACCAGCAGTCAGACAGTTTTGTTTGAAAGTCCTCAGACCGGATTGCGTCAATATGTTAACTATCTTAAGGAGCAGTCGCACGAATCTCTCAAGCGAGGCTCGATTTACTACTTGATGCCTAACTCCGCAGGCTATACTGCTGTTTATAATACTGCAGATCTGGAGACATGGAAACAAAACGAGTGGCCGGGAGTTAAACATTTGGCTAATGGAAAAACGATATCATACCGCCGGTATACTGCTCCGGAAAATTGCATGCGCGCAACTCTTTGGCTGGCTGTTTCTTTTGGCGCACAAGCTTTTCTGCCCTGGTATTTTCAGCCTGAACTCCCATGGGAAACTCCCCCTTCTCCTGAAAATATGGAGCAAAGGAGGATTGATTATGCGTACGATGGAGCGGAAAATTCAAGTTACTATCAGGAATACAGTGATTCCATTGATGAAGTTATACGATATGAATCGGTAATCGTCAATACGCGCCCCGACGGTTTCCCAAGGGTGGAGAAAGATATGGATAATGATGTGGCTGATCTCTTGACTTCGAGGGCGCTTCGCTTTGTTCCGGAAAATGGCGGAAGCAACGTAGTTGTGTTGACTAACCTTGACGTGGGACGGTGGAACAATTACCCGACTGTCGCCAAAACGGCTCCATTCAACCTTGATGTGGATCAGGACGGGATGTTGACGGGATACACTCCATTAACCACCCCCAGGGCTGTAACATTCAAACTTCGGCTGGACTCCGACGAGTTTGTATACCGGATTAAGTCAGGTGAACAGTTGACAGTCTCTTCCGGCCCGGATGCTGGAACTTCCCTGTATACATTCAGTATGGACATCCTGCCGGGAGACGGGGAGATGCTGTTTATCGGATCGGCATCAGAGTGGGCTTCAATTCAATCGACTATCAATGCGGTTACAACAGCGGAGACAGATGACCAGAAGTGCGTTTCTGAACTCCAGAGCAGTCCATCCAGAATGGGGGTAGGCACGGCTAGTTCGACATATCCTTATTACAAAGGAATCACCAGATCATATCTTCAGTTCAAACTGCCTCCAAATCTGGAGAATAATGACATAAAAGAGGCTACGCTTAAATTGGATATTACTTTCACATCTTCCTCCACCTATTCGCCAACGATTGCTGCGTGTCTGGTTGAAAATGCAACCCTATCGGGAATTGCTTACGGCGATGAGCCGGATGAAGTCTCCGGCACCGCCAGCGCCGGAGTTGTAGTAAACGCCGCCGGTCAATGGGAGTTGAATGTTACAGGCGCATTGCAAAATATTTCAGACGATACGGCAACATTAAAAGTGTTTAAATCGGCAGGTGACGGGAACAGGCACTGCTGGTGGTCTTCTTCCGACAAACCCGTACTGGAAGTAAAGACCTATACAGGTCGGGCAATCGATGTTCCTGCACAGTAAGGTTTATTATAAAAATAAAATGATTTGAGGTAATTTCAAAACTTAAGAAACGGTCGTGACAAGCACGCTCCTCCACGCCCGAAACGGGCGTATAGATGGATGGAGAGGCTTGTCCGAGCCGGAGTTTTGAAATTACCTCGATTTAACTAGAAAAAGAGGCAAAATGTTCAAACTGAGGGCGGTTCAACTTGACCTGGCAAGACAATATGAGCGGATGGATTACATTCGGAGCTTCATCGATTTCTCCTCCGACTGGAATTACAACGCCATCTTCCTGTATCTCGAAGGACGCGTAAAGACAAACAACTTCTCATTTTTCCCTCCCGAACTGTCATACGATGAAAAAGACATCCGTGAAATAGTTGCTTATGCCCAGGTTAAAGGGAT
The DNA here is from genome assembly GCA_041662825.1 of Victivallales bacterium. GTDB lineage: Bacteria > Verrucomicrobiota > Lentisphaeria > Victivallales > GWF2-50-93 > GWF2-50-93. The sequence goes on from JBAZRS010000055.1 coordinate 10,186, forward strand.
TGAAATAGTTCCAATCATCTCAACGCTCGGACACTGCGAGCATTTTCTTGAATCGCCTGAATTCAGCCGTCTGGCTGAACTCCGTGAAGGAATACAGGGAAGGTTCTCGGATTTTAAACATGTGCTTTGTCCGTCACTTGAAGAGACATATGATTTTCTTCAGAGCTATCTTCTGGAAGTTTCAGAATTCTTCCCTTCCGAATTCTTCCATGTCGGATGCGACGAGGTTTGGGACATAGGATACTGCTCCCTCTGCAGGAAGCGGATCGAAAACGGGGAAACACAGGGGGACATTTTCGCCTCCCATTTGGGAAAACTCCATTCGCTGGTTACAGGCCGGCTCGGGAAAAAAATGATAATCTGGGACGACATGTATGAGTTTTACATGGACAAGATTGACTGTCTGCCCCGCGACACCGTGCTCTGCTGCTGGCATTACGACGGATTGGTGGAAGAACCGGAATCGCATTTCCAAAACAAAAAAAAAGAAGACAAGTTCGAGAAATATGAGGGCTTGGGGTTCAAATATATTTTCGCACCGGCGGACAAGATACTGAGAAACACGGAGACTTTCACAGCATATTCCAGAAAATACAATCCTATCGGCGGACTCCTTACTCTATGGGGTAAAACAAGAACAAGCATGATGGAAACGTATCCTGCAATAGCCTTTGCAGGAAAACTCTGGTCTTCCGATAAATGGGCCGACTCTAGAAAAATATTGAGGGATTCAATCGGAGATTTGTTCGGAATATCGAACAGCGCCTTTATAAACGCCGTCATCTCTGTAAAAAATTTCGAACAGCTGTCGGAAAGAAACGTATCAGGGGATTTCCTGCGCGGCCCGTTGAACGACTGGGAACATGAAAGAGCTGCCTCATTGAACGTACTTGAGGAAATCCTCAGCATCTACCGTTGCGAAATTTGCAATCCCTTGGCCTCTGATATTCTCGATGACATCCTTCTCTATATTCGAAGAGCTAAGCTGCAATTCTCCATGCGTAGCTTTGCCTCCACCCTTCTTGATCCGAGATTAAACGGCAATGAAAGAGCTGGAACTGAGGACAAACTGAAAACATTTATCATCGAGGTCGACCATATAATCTCAGAGAGGAAGAAGCAGTGGAATAAATTCAGAAAAGGCATTTCCTCTTCAGAAAGCGACATCTTCTACGGCAAATTCAGGGAAAATCTCCTGCGCCTAGTGGAAACACCTGCGCCTCCGTTGCTCCTGACGGTATACTTTTTCCTTCCAGATATTAACTCGGCTCAGAATACGTTAATATCCATCAGATATTCAGGAAACAATAACTGGGAAAAAATAAGAGAGGGTGTCCTAAAACCGTTAAATTGTCAATCTTCGCCGTTTTACAGGATATCATTTCCACTGGAATCAAAATTGAAACCGGAGTCAGTAAAGATCGAATCCTGGGGGTATGGCGGACAAGGTCTGACATACCTTGAGATACAAGGCCGCAACAACTCGTATGTCCCTTCAAAAATTGAAAGTACGGAAGGCATTGTGGAGAATCCTGAGAATATTCTGCAAAATGATTTGCAGTGGTGCTTCCTCGGGGAAAGAAACACCGAAAAATCGTACATGAATCTGAAATCAGCTGAAAAAAGACATTATTTGGTTGTAAAATTTGCCTAGCCCCTATCTGCGCGGTTTGAGGAGGGGAGGCGATCCTTTCTGTCTTGTCATACTTGACTTATACTCCCCTCTGATTATCTTTCAACCAATATGGAAAATTAAAAAAATGCAGAATTTTTATGAAAATAATCGGTTGCCTAATTCTGCTTGGATCGCAAGTACTGATAACAGTCGGATTCTGGCTTTCATTCCATATAAATCACCCTATGGGCAATCAGCTTACCGGAGATCTGGTTGGTCGTATTTTGGCCTATGGCCGTCTTGCCGGACTTCTGGCTGTCCTGGGAATTCTTTTCCAGCTGATCCTGATAGGCCGCATTAAATGGGTGGAGAGGATTTTCGGATTTGACCGTCTGACACATCTCCACCATATCACAGGTTTTTCCATTTTAATCCTAATTTTTGCCCATCCGTTTCTTATAACAACCGGTCATTCAATGCAGGCTGGGATTGGATATTTCGCTCAGTTAAAAGATTTCTTCATTAACTGGGATGATGTTTTTGCCGCCGCAATTGGACTTTCCCTGATAATTCCTGCAATGGTTTTATCGGTTCTTGTCCTGAGGAAAATGGTGAAATATGAAATCTGGTATTATGTCCACCTGACTTTATATGTTGCGCTTGCATTGATATTCGGGCATCAGTTTGAGGTCGGGACTGATTTCAGCTCAAATAAGACATTTGCCGACTACTGGTATGCCCTATATGCGTTCACATTCGCGAATCTTATATATTACAGGATTGTCCGTCCGGTGATATTTTTCATAAGGCACCGTTTTAAAATAGCTCGCTTGGTTTCGGAAACAGGAGACGCGACTTCGGTTTACATAGAAGGCGACAAGATGGACTTATTCCCTGTTGAAGCGGGACAGTTCATGATTGTCCGGTTCCTGACAAAGGGTTTCCGCTGGGAAGCTCATCCGTTCTCCATGTCATGTCTACCGAACGGGAAAAACTTAAGGCTTTCAATCAAAGGGGTAGGGGATTTCACAAGACGCATTTCGAATCTCATGCCCGGAGTATCGGTGTTCATAGACGGTCCCCATGGAGTTTTCACCGCAAAAAGCAGCAAATCGTCAAAAATCCTGATGATTGCAGGCGGCATTGGTATTACACCGCTCCGTTCCCTCACGGAGGAAATGACTTCAATGGGTCGTGACGTTATCCTTCTTTATTCTAACAGGAATAGAGATTCAATAGTATTTAAAAAAGAGTTGAACGAACTTGAAAATTCCTCCTCCGGCCGCCTGAAAGTCATACACGTCATAACCGATGATCCGGCCTGTTCAGGGGAAAAGGGGAGAATTGACAAGGAAAAGATTACACGGCTTGTTCCGGATTTCATCGAGAGGGAAGTATTTCTCTGCGGACCTCCACCAATGATGAAGGCTCTCAGGTTAGCCTTATCTAGTATTGGCGTGCCTAATAAACATATACATTACGAACGCTTTGCGCTTTGACCTGATTTTTAAGTAAGGCGGGCTTTCCAGCCCGCTATTGGATTCGGTAAACGGGCTCCTTACTTTGTTCGAATTTCTCACGAGGAATAGCTGTGCATTACACTGGAGAGTTTCGGCCAGAGGTTTACCAGGAAGAAGGTGGTGATAAGTGCGAGGAAAGCAAGGACTTGGACAAGTCCGGCGTATTTCATGAGATTCTTCTTTGTAAGACAGTGGAAATATACAAGGTAAAGGGTCCAGGTTATAAGCGACCAGGTTTCCTTCCTATCCCATGACCAGTAATTTCCCCATGCCTCCTCAGCCCAGAGGGCGCCTGATAGCATCCCGAAAGTCATAAAAGGAAAAGCCACACCCAGGATTACATAGACGGCCTGTTCATATCGGGAGTCAGAACTATTCCCCGCCTTCCCCCTGACCTTTCCGACCAGATACATGATAAACGCTACTGTGGCAAGGGCATAAGATATCATATAGCTGGTCACATGCGGGACAAACCATGGAGACTGAAGTGCAGGCATGCGTTTCCAGGTTATGTCGGGGGACATGAAAAAAGCCCCCAGCAGGGAAAGACCGGATGCTGCGGCGAAATAAATACCGGTCCAGCCCAGATTGTCCCTGCGGCTCAGGAACATGTAAAGAGGAAGAAAACAGATGGATAGGAATACCTGGACCTGGTACATGTTTCCGAAAGGGGGAGCTACGGCCTCTATCCAGTTTATCAGGAATACGGCAACGCTCCCCACCCATCCGGCAGCGAAGAGGGCTATCCCGTATTTTCCGCGCTTCAATCCGTAGAAAAGCGCAGAAAGAATATAGGCGGAAATGGATACCACAAGGAGAATCTTAATTATTACCAGACTTGTCATTTTTTTATGGTTTCAAGTTATAGGTTTAATACATTTACCTCTCACAGAGGCACTGAGTCACAAAGTCTATGATCCCCCGTCTAAAGGCATCGGAAACTATTCTCACCACGAAGAAACGAAGGACACAAAGAGAGGATAAAGAGCATTTTTCTCCTCGCTTCTTGCTCGGACTGAGACAAACCCTTTTAAAAACGGGTTCTTTCTCAGACTCTTTTCCGAAAACTTTTGCTTCTTTAATCTCCGTGTTCTTTGTGACTCTGTGAGATTATATCTTTCATTTGGTTTTAATTATCTAATATTTAAACTTTCGAACTCCAGAACTCCCGAACTTTCGCACTTCAAAATCGTTCTTTCCTTTTGAAGCAGCTGATGAAAGTTCCTATCATAAGCATCCAGATTCCTGCGATGACTGTTTCGCGCCCGATATCCTTCTTTGCAGAAAGCTGCACGTACGGTCTCTTATCATTGCCGAATGACACCAGGTAAATGCGCCAACCTTCGTATGAGACCGGGTGGTTGACTTTCAGAAGGGTTGTAAACTCGGTTCCGTTTTTCGGGACAATGCGGATTTTCGCCTCATAATCTTTCGGCACTGCATTTTCGCGCATTAGGGTGGCGCCGTTTTCTAAGGTGAACCTGTCCGTCCATTTTCCGGTTTTTTCGTCTCCCAGGGTGGAGACAGGAACAGATCCCCATATTCCAAGTTCGATAACGGTGGATTTCTCCGTACTGAAGGTGCCGGACTTTTTATAGCCCTCAGTCTTAGTTTTGTCCGGGATAAAAAGAGTGTAATTCGGGTTGTA
>JBAZRS010000056.1:0-14941 GCA_041662825.1 Victivallales bacterium
ACCCCTCTGATACTACAGAAAACTTCCCGCCATGCAGCTCAACCAGCTTTTTAGAGAGAGGCAGGCCTAACCCAGTCCCCTCAGTTACCCGGGAATATGGAGTATCAACACGGAAAAACCCCTCAAATATTTTCTCCATGTTTTCGGGTGCGATCCCAAACCCGGTATCCCATACTTCAATTTCTATCCAGGAACCTGATTTCCTGGCCCGCAGCCCAATTTGCCCGCCCTCAGGCGTGAATTTCACTGCGTTTGAAAGCAGATTGTAAATTATCTCTTTCACCTTGAGCTCATCAGCCTCAATGCTCGGCAGATCTTCGGCTATCTCAAGCATCATGTGAAGCTTCTTTTTGCTGACCGTATCAGCTACCAGCAGCGATATCTCATTCAAGAGGCTTTTCATGGGCAGGCTGGACAAGGACAGCGTCATTTTACCGGCTTCAACTTTTGCCATGTCCAGAATCTGGTTTATCAGCAGGAGAAGATGCTTCCCGCTGGTTAAAACATTATGAACGTATTTCTTCTGCTTCTCATTGAGCGGTCCGAATGTTTCGTCGTACAACACTTCTGAAAAACCGTTGATGGAGTTAAGCGGGGTTCTGAGTTCATGCGACATGTTGGCAAGAAATTCTGATTTTACCTGGGCGGTGCGTTTCAGTTCGGTAGCAAGATCATTCAACTCTGCATGGGCCTTCTCCAGACCATTTTCTGTCTCCCTGCGTTCGGTGATGTCCTCAATGGACAGGAGAATTATCCGCTCCTTGCCCATCACTCGTTCTATCTGCCGGGCGTTCAGAAGCATTATGCGTCTGCCGATGGTGGCGAAATCGTGTTCCACCTCGTAGTTGTCGAAGGTCGCCTTCTTGGGGAGGATGTCCTCCAGCAGCTCCCGCAGTTTGGGGATGTCCCACTGCTTATTGCCCAGGTCATAAATAAGCTGACCGACTGTCTCTTCAGGTTTCACCTTGAAGAATTCATAGAAGGAACGGCCGACAGTGACCACCCTCAAATCCTGATCCAGGGAAATCAAGGGTTCACGCACGGTGTTGATGACGCTCTCGGCGAATTCACTGGCCTCGTCCGCTGATTTTTTAATGACCTCCAGTTCTTTCCGGGTCTTTTCCAGGCCGGCTTCTATCTCCTTGCGTTCGGTGATGTCCTCGATTGCCAGGAGGATGATCCGTTCTTTGCCCAAGACCCTTTGAATCTGCCGGGCATTAAGAAGCATGATGCGCCTGCCGATGGTGGCGAAATCGTGTTCAACCTCATAGTTGTCAAAGGTCGCCTTCTTGGGGAGGATGTCCTCCAGAAGTTCCCGCAGTTTCGGGATGTCCCACTGCTTGTTGCCCAGGTCATAAATAAGCTGCCCGACAGTCTCTTCCGGTTTCACCTTGAAGAATTCATAGAAGGAACGGCTGACAGTGACCACCCTCAAATCCTGATCCAGGACAATTAATGGTTCTCGTACTGTATTTATTATGCTCTCGGAATATTCGCTGACAATTAGAACCTGCTTCGCCTTTTTCTGTTCGGTTATGTCGTGCATAATGGCCGATACGCCGTAAATGTTCCCTGACTTGTCCCTGATTGGCGAAAGAGTCAAAGAGATATCGATTACCGTCCCGTCTTTCCGCACACGTTTTGTTTCATGATCTTTTATCATTTCTCCGGCTTGCAGCTTTTTAAGCTGGCAAAGTATTTCTTCTTTGTAACCGGGCGGGGCTAAAAGGGAAATGTTTTGGCCCTGCATCTCTTTTTCGGTATAACCGTATATTATTTCCGCCCCTTTATTCCAGCTGACAATATCTCCCTTCAAAGTCTTCATGATAAAGCCATCAACAGATGTATTGACGATTGCCGCTAAGCCGAGATAAGATTCTTCCATATTCTTGCGGTTGGTGATATCTTCGATGGCAAGGAGAATGACTTTCAGTTTTTCAGGCGGACAGGGGATCCTCCGGGCATTTAAAAGCATGATGCGTCTGCCAATGCCAAGAAAATAGCGGTCAACCTCAAAGTCATCAAATGTTCCCTTTTTGGGCAGGATGTCTTCCAACAGTTCCCGCAACTTGGGGATATCCCACTGCTTATTGCCCAGGTTATAGATGAGCTGCCCTACAGTCTCCTCGGGTTTTACCTGGAAAACTTCATAGAAGGAGCGGCTGGCGGAAACCACCCTCAAATCTTTGTCCAGGACGATTAAGGGTTCACGTACGGTGTTGACTACGCTCTCTGCGTAATCCCGGGACTTTGTCACTTTCCGTTTCCAGAACATTTCCCCTCCCCCTGCATTTTGCGATGAATCGAAGCGCCTGTTGCCTTGAGGGCATTACCTGCCCCACAATGAAAAATCATGGAAAACGCCATTTCCTTCCATAAAATTACTTCTGAATGTCCGTACCGGTCTTCTCTACGGCTGCGCCCGCTTTTCCCAGGGCTTCGCCGGTCTTCTCGACCGCCTTGCTTGTGGCGTCCTTTGTCGCAGTCACTGCTTTTTTCACACCCTCGGCGGTTTTATCCGCAGCGGTGTTCAGCGCGTCCTTGGTCTTCTCGGCAGCCGTATCAATTTTCGCACCGGTTTTCTCCCCGACTTCGGAATTATTGTCGCAGCCCGCCAAAAACACGGCTCCGGCAATCACCCCAATACCCAACACTGTCAACACATTGATCTTCATGTTCACTTGTCCTTTTTCTGTTTTATCAGCCGCTGTGAGAGCGCCGCCCGCCTATATGCGGACGGCGGTCATTCGCTTTGGACATCTCCTGTTACGGGGAAACAACCCTGACATTGCATACTGTCGAGGCTGGCAACCCGGTTGTAGGCGTTCCCGTGACGGTGACTCGATACTCGCCAATAGCGGCGTTCTTGGCAGCCGCAACCTTGACTTGCACATCAGGCTTGTCGCTCGCCTTGACCAGAATTCTTGCCGGCGTCAGACTGATGTCAACCGCTTTGATGTCCAGTTGCACGTCCCGTTTGAAGAAGGCGGCCCTTTTCAGGGTGACGGTAATGATTGCCTCCTCACCCTGTTTGACTGTGACGGACGACGGAACGCTGATGCTGAATGATTCGTCCACGGCGGCCGTGCCGCCCTTATCGCTGCTCCTAGTCCAGCATCCTGATGCGGTGATCAACGTCAGCATAATGCAGATTACAATTAAATTCTTCATGTTCATTTCCTTTTAATGTGTGGTGATTTCCTGATTCTTAAAATGTTCTTCATCCGGGCGATGCCTTACACATGTTTTGTGTTCCCGATAAGGTTGATGGCATCTTAACGATATCACCTCCTTTCTCTCTGGAATTGATTTTCATGCTAAGGTAACTTATGATGGGAATGGAATTCTTGTTATGGGGAAAAACCCTACTGCCCAATGGGTATAAACCCTACCTTGGGCTCCGGGACGGGGTGAAAAATCCAAGCTCAAAATTCCAAAGCGCAAACAATATCCAGCATTTGCTTTTGATTTAATCTTCTGCGAATTGCGAAATTCGCATATGGAGTGATGAAGCGCTTGTCACGCCGTAGTATCTTGGCGAAGGCGGAAGCTTCTCAGCGACGACGGATATTCGATTGTTCAAAAGCTGCGGCCCGAGGGCACTTGATTTAATACCATGTAAGTATGCCATTTATGCGCATACCATTAAATTGGAGGCGGAAAAACAAGCCCGTCTGGCGAGGATGCTGTTTGCACCGACAAAGGAAAAAACACTTTGAAGGCGCTCCCGCCGTTAATCCCGCTTTCGGCTGTTATGGCCGCATTATGGGTCTTTACAATTCCGAGAACTACGGAAAGACCCAATCCCCTTCCGATGAACTTTGTGGTGTAAAACGGATCGAATACTTTATCCATATCCTCCTCCCGTATCCCGCAACCGGAGTCCTTTACTTCCAGACAGGCATAAAACCGATCTTTGGGGCTCCACTCGACAGGGCGGTGTGATGCCGGAATATCTGTCGGGGAAACCGTTTTGACGCTGAGGTGAACGAGACCTGCCCCGTTGCCGATGGCCTCACAGGCGTTGATTATGAGGTTGGCGAGAATCTGCTGTATCTGCTCTGCATCCGCACTGACACATGGTCCGGGAGATGGCAAATCGGTTTCCAGAACCACATTTTCGGGCATTCCGGCCTGGATGACAGGAATAGTCCTGCGGCATAATTCAGAAAGATCAAGCAACTCAAGTTTTCCTTCTTGCTGACCGAGGTAAAAAAGCAGAAGACCGCTAATTTCAGAAGCCTCTCCGGCCGCCTGCATGGCCTTTGCAAGTTTCACGGCACGGGAATCATTCGGCGGCAGATCTCCGATTACCATCTCCAAATACCCCTGCACCACACTGAGCTGGTTATTGAAATGATGTGCTATGGAGCCCGCCATGCGTCCCAGGCTTTCGGACTTCTGGAGTTGCCGGTTCTTCTCCTCTATTTTCATATTCTCCTCCTCCAGCAGTCTGCGCTCGGTGATGTCCTCATGGGCGAAAACAATGCGGGGAGCGCCTAACCCTGAAAAGCGGCTTACCCGGCAGACAAACCAGCGCTTTGTGTCTGGCGAGTGGCATGGATACTCTATTTTGAACTCGCTCCTTGCACCGCTTATGACATCTCTGATTCCAGTGGCGACTATAGCCGCTTCCTCGGAATAAGGGCCTCTTGCCGCATCGCAGACGGACAGGCAATTTGCACCTTCGTTGACATTTGACAGCACTGGCCCGTTGGCCTCTGCAAAGTCGCGCCACGCGCGGTTGACCGCTATGACAGTGCCAGTCTCATCCAGTACGGCGATGTGCGCAGACAGTGCGTCCACCGTCGCCTGTGCAAAACGTCCAGATTCCCGCAGCGCCTCCTCGGCGAGTTTGCGTTCGGTGATGTCCTGCACCGTGCCGGCCATGTGTATGAGTCGGTTCCCAGCGTCATGGAAAGATTCGCCGCGACCCAGGATAAAGCGGAGTGCGCCGTCGGGACGGATGATGCGAAACACCAACTCGTGCTTGATTCCGGCCGCACAGGTCGTCAACCAAGCCTGCATCGACGGCCGATCGTCCGGATGGATCAGGCTGAACAACAACTCCGGCGTCGGTGTGAACGTGTCCGGTGAAACCCCGTACAGGTGATACATCTCTTCCGACCATTTGAACGGCCCGTGCAGGTCGTAGTACCAACTGCCGACATGGCCAAGGCGCTGTGATTCTGACAGAAAATAATCCTTACTACGCAACGACTCTTCTCTCCGGTTCAAATCTCTGACGGCCCACCAGATAAGACCAGTCAAGAGTATCATCATGCAAACCATCATCAGGGCTACTCCGAATGCGCTTTCAAAATAGCCATACCGTTCACCCTGCACCCGGAACCATCCGAGTACGATGGGAACGCCTATCAATAGCGGCAGTAGATGTCGCAACAGCCACCCTCCCATGGTATGACCGGTGATTGTACGCATAATGCCGTCCGCCGGATGCAGTGCAAGAACTCCTATGCTCGCGACTGTAAAAAGAACGGCCGTATGGATTGCCATCTGCGTATAGTGGCCAATACCGATAAATGCAGTCGCACCGTAGAGGTAGCCAATCAGGGGTAAAAGTCCCGCGAGTCCGGTCAGCAAAACCAGTCCTTGCGCGACCGGGATGCCGCGACGAAAGTTGACTATGAACAGGGCACAGCCCAGAAGGAGAAAGTTTATTGCCGTATTGGGAGCCATGCGCCCCGGAGAGAGCGTCCCCACTGCATTGGCCTGTTCAGTGAAGAGCAGTTGGTCGATTCCCAGGTTAAGGCCGAAAAGGTACTGGCAGATGGTGAGAAAACCAAGCAGAGCGGTAACACACGCGGATATCTGCGACATCCGCAGCTCGAACGCGGAAGGATTATCCCGTGCCAATAGAGTCAACGACAACCCGGCAAGAACGAAGCCTGCGGCAGTGTTCGCTTTCATGGTCACGAACCACGGAAGTACGCTTTTCAGAGTTGGAATGTCAAACAGCCAACCGACCAGCACCAGCAGTCCTGCCGCCATGGTGAAGAGTCCGAAATAAAAACTTTTTGAAACGGAGTGGTCTCTTCCTGGAGAGGTAAAGCCTTTTTGTAGATTGTTGCCTGACATATTGTTTTCCAATTTTAAAATATATGCCGCCACGCCGGTGGCGTTCCATCTTGCCGGATCGCCAGCCCTGGTCGCACGCCACGGCGCGTAAACCTTTGGCGCCGCCGGAGGCGGGTAAACAACCTGCCGGCAGTCTTCATCTTTTTTCCCTGCCACACGTCAGCCGATGCCGGCAGGGGTGCCGGCGTTCCATGGCAACTTGCCGGCAGTCTTCATCTTTTCTTCCTGCCACACGTCAGCCGATGCCGGCAGGGGTGCCGGCGTTCCATGGCAACCTGCCGGCAGTCTTCGTCTTCACCAACCCAAGATCCGAATGCTGCTAAGATATAGTTCGTTTGGGAGTAACTCGAAAAACACCTTATCTAAGCGCCATTTACCGCATAACTCCCGAACTTTCGCATGTTAAAACTTCCGAACTCCCATCCGTCGCCCATCCTCGCTCGTCGGTCGTCATTCTTCGTACCTCACCGATTCTCCGTTTCACCAATTCTCCATCTCATTCTAAGGAATGCCTGTGTTATCTTGTCAATTCAAATGTCCCTCTGCCCTCTGATTACTGATCACCGCCTTCTGATTACTGATTACCGCCCTCCGCCCTCCGGTCACTAATCCAGTATTTCGCGGAGCTTCGCGCTCAGGGTTTCCAGGTTAGGTGGCTTCTGTATGAAATTATTGCTGAACTTCATCATAGTCTTGCTATCGCTCGGCTCGTTATATCCTGACATGAAAAGCAGTTTTATTTCAGGGCGCATTTTTTTTATTTCTCCCGAAAGCTCAAACCCGTTCATTCCCGGCATCACGACATCTGTAAACAGAAGATGAATTTTCCCTTTGTGCAGTTTTGCAAGTTCCAATGCTTCTTTTCCATTACAGGCCGGAAGAACAGTATAACCGATTGAATGGAGAAATTCCTGAAGCATCATGCGAAGACTGTCTTTGTCTTCCGTAAGCAGAATAGTTTCACTGCCCCTAGGAATGATTCCCGTCTTCTGTTTCTTTACATTGACCGCAGCTTCACTCTCAATCTGCGGGAAATAAATCCGGAACCTTGTTCCCTTTCCGACTTCGCTTTGAACATCAATATACCCGTTGCTTTGTTTTACAATGCCATACACGGTTGCCAGCCCCAATCCCGTACCTTTGCCTACTTCCTTGGTTGTGAAGAAAGGCTCAAATATGTGTTCCTTGACACTGCCATCCATTCCGCAGCCGGTGTCACTCACCGAAAGCATCACATAAGAACCAGGCGCAATGTCAGAATGCTGGCGGAGACTGTTGCTATTATCAATTATCATATTCTCAGTTTCGACGGTCAATGTTCCGCCATTAGGCATTGCGTCGCTGGCATTGATGACCAGATTCATTATCACCTGCTCAATATTGCCGGGATCCGCCTTGATCCGCCAGAGAGCCGGACCGATATTCCTTGTCAAAACAATATCTTTCCGGATAAGCCGACTTAGCATTTTCTCCATATCTGAAACAATAGCATCAAGATCAATTATTCTGGTCTCTACAGGCTTATGCCGGCTAAACACGAGGAGCTGGCTGGTCAGTGATGAAGCCCGTTCTCCGGCCCGAGATATTTCCTCAATCTGCGCCCGTTCAGGGGCTTTCACGCCGGTATTCTCGAGAAGCATATGTGAATATCCGGTGACAACCGATAATATATTATTGAAGTCATGGGCTATTCCGGCTGCAAGCTGGCCAACTGCGTCCATTTTCTGGGATTCCCTGAGCTGCAGTTCCAATATGGCTTTTTCCTCCTCGTCCTTCTTCCGCTTGGTGATATCGCGTCCTATGCCAAGCACGCCTATGAGCGTTCCGCCGGAATCGTATGTAGGAGTCTTGATGGTATCCAGAAAAACACGATGTCCATCGTCTGCGAAGGTGATCCATTCTTCCTTGCTGGTGGGTTTTCCCTCCGTCATTGCATTAAGATCATGCTCGCGGAAGTGGTCGGCAAGTTCCCTCCCTACAAAGTCATAATCTGTTTTCCCGACGATGTCAGCTTCCCTGGCGCCGAAAAAACGCTCGAACATCGTGTTGCATGTAAGATATAAGCCATCCGTATCTTTCAGCCAGATCAGGTCAGGAATAGTTTGTATCAGAGTGTGTATCCGGGCTTCACTGTTGCGCAACGCCTCCTCCACCTGTTTGCGCTTCGTAATGTCGCTTATCGCGATGAGGCACACGGGCGAGCCGTAGGTAGCCTGTGCGGCGGCCGCCACCAGATGCCCCCAGAATATCGTTCCATCGTTTTTAAGCATCCGCAGATCCCATGTCTGCGGTTCGCCGTCCTCAAAGAGCTGTTTGCGGTGGAGGTAATGTATATCCTGATCCTCCTTGAGAATGAACCGGGTCAGAAGCTGTTTGACCAGTGCGCCCCGTGGCACTCCCAGCAGGGTGGCGGCGGTGAGGTTGGCTTCAAGAATCAATCCCTGCTCGCTGATGGTGCAATAGCCCACCGGCGCCAGTTCGTACAGGTCAAAATAACGCTCCCGCGCGGTATCCAGTTCCGTCTGAACCCGGCGAAGTTCCTCATTCTGCATCTCCAGTTCAATCTGATGCACCCGCAGTTCGTGAATGAGACATTGAGTTTCCTCTGGCGTCATCGCATTGAGGTTTTCCGGCGACTGCCTTGCTTTCATCTCCGCACGTTTTCGCAGTTCTGAGACTTCTCCGGGAATGCCTTTTTTCCCAGTCATATTGATTCTCCCTTCGTATATTATGCGAATTCCGCAATATCTTCAGTTCGGCTGCAAGTTTGAAGTTTGAAAACTTCCGAACTCCAGAACTTCCTGCTCCTCTTGTCTTCCCTTCATCATTGGAAATTCATAGCCGGATATTCAGATTTCCCCTCGGGCGGTAATGCCCGAGTCACTTCTGCCTTCCGCCTATTTCCCTTGCTGTCGTGGCAATTGCATATATTTTCCCGGTATTGTCCACCAGCGCGGTAGCTGTCAGCCACACATCCACGATCCGGTTATTTTTGGTGATCCGCTGTGTACGGTACGGCTCCAGGATTTCAGCCTGGCTCAGCTGTTGTACCTTGCTCAACGCCTCCTCGCGCAGACCCTCCGCTATCAGCTGGCGGATATTCATCTTTAAAGCTTCGGCCTCGCTCCATCCGTATATCCTTTCGGAACACGGATTCCATGCCAGGATGCGGCCTTCCAAATCCTGAACCATGATGGCGTCATAGGCGTCACGCACCACCACAGCCAGACGGCGCAGGTTCTCTTTTTCCCTAAGTTCTTCCCGCACCAGCTTCATCTCGGAGATGTCCACAAAGGTGATTACCGCACCCTCGATCACGTTGTCAAGCGTACGATAGGGCAGTATACGCATCGTGTACCACTTACACTCTGTTGTCTGCACTTCCGTTTCTTTGGGAATTAGTGTGTCCAGCACTGCCTGCACATCCGCCACCAGACTGTTATATCCGACCAGGTTGGAGAGGATGTGGGCCACCGGACGCCCAATGTCGCCCAAGATCAGGTTTACGATCTGCGTGGCGGCGGGGGTGAAGCGCAATATGCGCAGTTGATGATCCAAAAAGACAGTGGCGATGCCGGTGCCGGCCAAGAGGTTGTTCATGTCGTTGTTTGCCCTGGACAGATCCACCACTTTGGTTTGCAGTTCGGAGTTGACAGTACTCAGTTCCTCGTTCACCGATTGCAATTCTTCTTTTGAGGTCTCCAACTCCTCATTGGTGGATTGCAATTCCTCGTTCACCGACTGCATCTGTTCATTGGAGGATTTAAGATCTTCGTTTGAGGTCTCCAGCTCCTCATTGGTGGTCTGGAGATAATCCTCTTTGTCCTGCAATGCCTTTTTAAGCGCCTCAATGGTCTCTCCGGCGTCAGGGGACTGAGTCCTCCGCCCCTGATTGACGATTACTGATAACTGATCCGGCACCTGTTTCGGCGCTTGCTCCAGGACGACCAGGTACAGGGGTTCCTCGGGCGTTGCAGTGAGGCCGGCCGCCACCTGGCGGATAGTCAGATTGACCGTTGTGAAGTCTCCATTGGTTTTAACACGCAGTCCTTGGCAGCTCACAATCTCTTTGGCTGAAGTGGCTTTGTGCAGTGCCATGGTCAATTCGCGCCGCAATCCTTCGCGGGCCATCTTTAGGACATTGTTGATTCCAGCCTCTCCTGGCATCGGTTCCAGATACATGCCGGTACGACCGTGGAGGTAGAGGATATCGCCGTGGCTGTTGACAAGTGCGGCGGCCGGAGCGATCTGCTGCAGGAGCGTCTTTTCGGTCAGTTCGCGCATCATCATTTTTCCGGGAACGGTCATCTTACGGGTACTTTTCGGAAGTGCCGCATCTATCGCCGTCATGGACATGAGAAAGTTACCCTTTGCCGACCTCTGCCCGCCGTGAATATCATTCTTGCGCTGATATATCTTCATTTTGTGATCCAGCACGGCAAACAAATTATAAAACTCGCCTACGGCTTCGGAACTGCCCAGGAAAAGAACGCCACCCGGATTCAGCGCGTAGTGAAAAAGGGGAATAAGCTTTTTCTGCAAATTCACTCCCATATATATTAAAAGGTTGCGGCAACTGATCAAATCCAGTTTGGAAAAGGGAGGATCTTTAATCACGTCGTGCTCAGAAAAGACAAGCATGTCGCGAATGCATTTGTGGATACGGTAAGCGCTGCCGTCGGGCTCGGGCTCAAAAAATCGCGCAAGCCGTTCCGGCAGGATGTCGGCGGCAATACTGGCCGGATAGAGGCCGAGGCGGGCTGTCGCTATCGCCTGACTGTCAATGTCTGTGGCGAAGACCTGCACCTTGAAACCATGTTTCAGCGCTTCAAGGTGTTCATACAGGAGGATGGCGATTGAATAGGCTTCCTCTCCGGTGGAACATCCCGGCGACCAGATGCGGATCAGGGTGTTTTCGGGTTTTCCGGCAAAAATCTTCGGAATTGCCTGTTTCTCGAGCGCTTCGAAGGCCTCACGGTCGCGGAAGAAACTGGTCACCCCAATCAGAAGATCGCGAAATAGGGCTTCGGCTTCCGGCGGAGTCTGCTGTATGAACTTGACGTACTCCTCTATCGTCTTGATCTGCTGGATGGCCATACGCCTCTTGATGCGCCGATGGATGGTGCTAGGCTTATACTGGGAAAAGTCATGACCTGTCTGATTGCGCAACATCATGAATATCTTATGCAATGCATTGTGATCCTTTGTTTCCATGGCGACGGCGGGCCGGAGAAACTTGCCGAAGGCATGGTCTGCATAAGCTATGAGCCGGGCGGGCATCTTGGCCGGCGGAAGTTCGTAGTCCACAAGACCGGTGGCGATGGCGCTGCGCGGCATGCCTTCGTATTCAGTGGTGTCGGGTGACTGGGCCATGACCATGCCGCCCTCGTTCTTGATGGCACGCACGCCCAGGGTACCGTCCGAGCCGGTACCTGAAAGGACGACGCAGATGGCGCGTTCGTGCTGATCCTGAGCCAGGGATTGAAAGAAAAGATCAATCGGCAGACGATGCCCGCGGGGGGCGGCGGGTTCTTGCAGCTGGAGTTCGCCGTTCAAAAATGTCATATCGCAGTTTGGGGGTATGATGTAAGCGCAGTTGGGACGCACTGCCATTCCGTCCTCCACCTCAAAAACCTGCATGCGCGTATAGCGGCGTATAAGTTCGGTCAGGATGCTCTTGTGATCCGGAGCAAGGTGCTGCACAAGGACAAAGGCCATGCCGGGATCGGTGTCGGCGGGCATGCCGGAAAAGAAGGCCTCAAAGGCCGCCAGCCCTCCGGCTGAGGCGCCGATGCCGACAATTGGAAATCCCCCAACGGATTTTTCTGGCACAGCGTGCATCCCGGCGCCCTTCCCGTCAATCTCCTGCGGCTCAATCTTATCGGCATCACATGCCGTTACTGATGTTTTTGATTTGACCTTTTTTCTGGAAGTCATGGAATTGCTCCTTCAATTGGGTCTGAAAATCTATAGGCTAAAGCGATGAGAATATCTAGTCGGCATATAGCCGCTGTCACGTTATTGCTGAATATGCTTTTTCTTTTTTTATTCTTTGAATCCGAAATACCGTCTCATCCCGTAAAAACTAAGATGCCGGATTTTAATTTCGACATATCTTTGGTTCTTTAGATTTTCCGTTGGAAGAACAATAGGCTGCGCCCGGTTTTTTTACTATGGGGTGAACACCTACCGCACATCTGTCCGGCAACCATGGGGACGACAGAAAGACAATTCAAAAGAAGCGGGAATCCTATAAAAAATATAACTTTCGCTCCTTTGCGGCTTTGTGAGAGAAAAACAGGATCATTTCTTCAAATGAAGTTTCTTTGAGGTGTTGTTTTTTCCACATGCCCTCGCTTCAATGTTTTATTTAACTCTTTGTTCCGTCCCGTTGTTCCGGACATCTCCGAATCTGCTGCGCCAGCTTTCCAGAAGGACTGTGATTACCGTGAGGATCACGGGCCCCATGATGAGACCGGACGGGCCGAATAAGAGCAGGCCTCCGAACACGGACATGAAGATGAGGATGGTATGAAATTTCAGGCGGCTCCCCACCAGGACGGGGCGGAGCAGGTTGTCGACGCTGCCGACTACAAGCCCTCCCCACAGTGAAAGAATCAGGGCCCTCCCCCAGCTTCCCTCCAAAAGCAGGATAAGGGCCGCCGGAATCCAAACGACAAAGACCCCAAGCGCAGGCACAAGCGCAAGCAAAGCCATCACAACTCCCCAGAACAGAGGCAGCGGCAGCCCAAGCCACCAGAACATCAGCCCCCCCAAAAAACCCTGCAGGCCGGCGACGACCAGTGTCCCGTAAACTATGGCGTATATTGTGTCGGCGATCCGTGCGAACAGGCGGTCAGTCTCCTCTTCAGAAAGCGGGGACAGGCCCCGCAGCGACTGAAGCGCGGCCGTGCGGTCGCGCAGGAAAAAGAAAAGCAGATAGAAGGTTATGCAGAAGCCGATCATCTGGACCACGGATCCCTTGACGATTGTCCCGGCGACAGTTGTCAGCAAACCCGCAAGGGTCTTAACGGTCCCCGGCAGATCCACATGCCTGCCAATCCGATTGGCGAAAGACGCAAGGTGCGGCTGGGCTTCGATGGCGCGACGCAATTCGCCGGACGCGACTTTCGTATTGATTAAATCCGCGCCGTTCGCAGCCTGCTGGACAAGTTGCCTGCCCACAAGCGTCGCAGGAACGGCCACGATCAGAAGGGCTACAGTGACAGTGACTGCGGCCGCCACAGTGGGCCGCATCCGCCTTGATTCAAGCCACCGCTGAAACGGGCTGAACAGGACTGCCAGCGTCAGCGCCCAGAAGACTGCCGGCAAAAAGGGCAGCGCCATCCGGAAGCATAAATAAACTCCAAGGACGCTTGCCGCCATGAGCACAAGCGTCCGGATATGCCTGCCGGAACCCCAGCCGTCCGGGATCGTGGAAGCTGCAGGTTTGCTTTCATGTTCGTTCGCTGTCTTCAAAACTTTCTCCTGTGGTAGAGTTACAATATTACAATGGTAACAGCTTCATATGGGGGAAAACCCTACCGAAAATATTCTTGCCGCCCTGTAGAATTATAAAACCGCGCCTTTGAGGCCTTGTGAGAGAAAATATCTTATTTCATCAAATCAAGAATCTCGTTCAGGCTTCCGGTCCTGTAGCCTTTTATGTCGATTGAAATCCACGTGAAGCCGATCACAGTGAGCTCTTTGATTATTCCGCTCTTCAACGGCTCTCTCAGGAGTTTTATTATTTCCTTCTCAGGGACTTCTATCCTGGCGAGTTTCCCGTGATGCCGCACCCGCACATTTATATAGCCCTTGTCCTTCAGGAATTTCTCGGCCTTGAAGATCATTTCAAGTTTCTTCTCGGTAATCTCCTCGCCGTATGGCACCCTGCTTGCCAGGCACGGGTTGGAGGGCTTGTCCCAGATCTTTATGCCCATTTTTTTCGAGAGGGCGCGGACATCCTGTTTTGTCAGCCCGAATTTTATCAGGGGGCTGATTATCCCGAATTCCGCCGCCGCTTTCCGTCCCGGACGGTAATCCGAAAGATCATCCTTGTTCGAGCCGTCAAAAATGTATTTGAAACCCCGTTTTTTTGCGAGTTCCGCAAGCTTCGAATAAAACTCCTTTTTGCAGTGGTAGCAGCGTAACGGCGGATTGGACCTGAAATCGGGATTGTCTATCTCCCTGGTGGTGACAACCGCATGTTCGACCTCGACTGATTTTGCGAAGTCCACCGCATTGTCAAGTTCAATTTCGGTGAATGTCTCCGAAGCGCCGGTGACTGCCAGGACATTCTCCTTTCCAATCTGGTCCACGCAGAGTTTCAGGACGAAAGAGGAATCAATTCCTCCGGAATATGCGACCATCACCTTCCCGCATTTCTTTATGAACGTATTGAGCTTTGAGATTTTTGTTTTCAATTTTTTTGTTCCAAAAAAATTATTTTTGATTTTTTCAAACTTGTAAGAATTATTCTGATGTCATCAGCGCCGATTCTCCGTTTCATTATCTCCCCGACGGTACGGTCTTCTGCTCGGCCTTCGGGCACCACATTATCTTTGAATCAATACCTCCGGGAAACACTCTTACGTTCCTGTAGCTTGCACTCTGGGCGACAAGGCTGTACGGCGAAATGAGAAATGTGTAAGGCTGCTCCCTGTGCAGAAGCCTGTGGAAATCATGACAGAGCTTGATCCTTTTGTCAAGGTCGAAGCATGTCCTTATCTCTTCGATTAGCCTGTCGGCCTCCTTGTTTTTAAAGGCAATATGGTTGCTTGATCCCGGCTTCCCCGCTTCATTTGAATGCCAGAGCTGATACGGGTCGTCTTCAAATCCC
>JBAZRS010000057.1:0-12727 GCA_041662825.1 Victivallales bacterium
AGAAAATCATAACAGACCTGAACAGCATGAAGACCGCCTTAAACAATAAGGACAGGGAAGCTTTCAAAAAGGCCAATGAACAGCGCGAACAGGACAGGGAAGCCCTGGATTCTTTGATGAAAAGCGCCAGGAAGGATAACAAACATCCGGAAAATACCGGTTCAACAAAGCAGTCTTCAGCCCATAAACTCTAGCATCTTACAAATAAGGGAAAGGGGGTTTTGATGGCGGCAGTCATTAAGACCCCTCTTTTGCATGTTCAGATCACTTTCCATCCTTTTTACCGTCATCCCCGATGAACCTCATGCCTCCTTATATTTGATCATAACTGAGATCTGCCCGAACCCGGATTACCGTTTCTAATCGTCTCATAATTATTTAGACCCCTCCGACCTTGCGTCGGTGGTGAATAAGACTGGGAGGCTAATGCGAGCGTCACCTAGCCAACCAGTCTTATTCACCAACGGGATAAACCCGTTGGGGGCTCTATTCTATTACGAGACGATTAGTTATTCTAACTTGACAGTAGTTGAAACTTGAAAAAACATGAATACGCAATAAAAATATGTTCTTTACGTTTTATGTCGAATGAACGAGTTAATTGAGGAGGAGAGAATATGGGGCTCAATATGCTGAAGAAGACTGCAGTATGCCTGCTTGCCGGGGCATTCCTCGCCGGAAGTGTTTATGCTGAGGGCGCCAAAGCGAGCAAAACGAACAAGCCGACCAAGTCGACTGCAAAAAAAGCTGATCCTTTTGCAGTTGACAATACGAAGAAGGATAAAGTCACGCTGCTTGGTGCGAGCGGATTGAACGGCAGGATTGCCGTCACCCAGCCTGCGGATGCTTCAGGAAAACTGACGGCAAGCTTCACCAACGGCAAGGATTCGAAACAGTACAATATACTGATTGACGATGCCTCGAAAAAAATGCTCTCAAACATAAAGACCGGCAGCAATGTCCAAGTAAAGGGAAGTATTGTGGTAAAGCCTGACGGGGCAACATTCCTGAAGGTGGATTCCTGCACCGTCTTTCCGGAGCCGCCTCAGACGCCGGCATCATGATTTATCTGTAAATTGTTAGCTCGATCATTGGATTGCCCACCTTCGCAATGTAGCTATGGCGTGACATGCTGGATTATTGAGAACCTCTACCTGATAGTAAGTTGCAATCACAGAGAGCACGTCAGCGAAGTGACGAGGCTATCCAGCGCTGTGGACTGTAACCGCGTTACTCTCTGCTGACGCGTTGCTTTCCCAATGAATGCAGCTCGGTACAAGCGTCGACATTTAATACACCCACGGACAGATCATGGCAGAGAGATTATCATCAGCGTCATTGAAGATTAGAGCGGAAGCCGGTAGCTACCCCGTCTTCCGCAGGAAAACAGCTCCACGAGGAAGCTGCAATCCCGCCCAAATGTAACATTGAAAGGCGGGAAGGCAATGGCTGACGTGAATTTAAGCAGTAATGAGGTGATTAGTCTTTATTATCGTAATGCAGCAGGACTGAAAACAATTCAATTTGAGTAACTCGTCCGCCTAGGCGGATGACCCGAGAGACGCTGGTCAGATAGACCCGCGCTACTTCAAGAGGTAACTTATGCTAGGAAGTTGCAATCGAATGTCAAGAACATGCCTTGCGGCATTAACTACCAACAAAAGACAATGAATTAGAGACGAGTTTGTTTGTAGTCAAGCTCGCAAGAGCTGTTCCAGAAAACCTTTTCGAGCAGGCTCTAGTTAAGCCCGCAAGGGCTGTTCTTTGTCTTTCATCTTCTTCACGGTGGGGAAGCGGCCGATGTCGGTATGCGGGAGGAAGAGGGCGCCGGTGTACTGGTCCATGTATGCCGGAGCTGTATTGAGTTCCAGATAGGTCATTTTCCTTGCCAGTTCGAGCTGTTTCTGCCGGAACTCCTTTGAAAGCAGTACCATATATGTCCCCATGAGCGAGGAGTTGCCGATGTACTTGAACTTTTCCCGAGGAAGATCTGGGACAAGTCCGATGACTATCGCTTTTTCGAGATCGAGTGATCTTCCGAATCCGCCTGCGATATATATTGTCGAGAGATCGTCGAACTTCATCCCGACCTCTTCAAGCATCATGTTGCACGCCGAATAAATTGCGGCTTTCGCACGGATGATGTTCTCGATGTCCAGTTCGCCTATGCATATGTCTTTTCCGGTTGCGCTTTCCTCCGCCGGCACAAGCACATACTTCGCATATCGGCCTTCAACGATAATCGACTTTGATTTCCTGCGGCGGTCGAATTTTCCGGATGCGTCAATCCAGTCGGTCAGATAGAGGTTTGCGAGAAGCGAAATCATTCCGGAACCGCAGATTCCCTTCGCCTTGGCGTTTCCTATGGTCCAGCAGTCCGCACGTCCGGTTTCGGGATCTATCTCGACTTTCTCAATGGCTCCGAGCGCGGCCCGCATCCCGAATTCTATGCCGCCGCCTTCGAATGCTGGCCCTGCGGAACACGCGCAGGTCAGCATGAATTCGGAGTTGCCGATGACAATCTCTCCGTTCGTGCCGATGTCGATGAAAAGGCTCATCGCCTTGCTGTCGGTCGCAAGGTCGGTGCAGAGAACCCCGGCGGTGATGTCGCCTCCCACATAACTCCCGACATGCGGCGAGAAATACAGCCACGCCTGTTTGCTTATGTTTATCCCGACCTCGGCGGCGGACATGAACGGCGCCTCCTTTATTGTCGGCGTATACGGCTCCAGTCGGATGTTTTCGGGATTGAGTCCGAGAAGGAGGTGAATCATCGTGGTGTTCCCCGAGATCACGCCGCTGGAAACATCGTTGATGTCAATGCCGTGGGTGTCCACAATCTGTTTTATTAGGCGGTTGACGGTTGCGAGGATTCTTCTGCGGAGTTCTTCGAGGCGTTCTGGTTTCTTCGCATAGTTTATGCGGCTTATGACATCTAGCCCGCAATCGACCTGTTCGTTGTAGTCGCTTCTGACCGCGACCACTTCGCCCAGGAAAAGGTAGACAAGTTCGACTGCGACAGTGGTTGTGCCGACATCCACCGCTATGCCGTAATTTTTTGTCGTGGTGTCGCCCGCCTGGACATTTATGATGTAGCTGCGCCCGGCGTCATTGATGATGGTTATTGTGACAAGTCCGTCCTGCTCCCGGATTGTATTGGCGATGATTCTCAATACCGGAAGACTGCATATGATCTGGCACTGCCCCCACTCCTTCCTGATGGCCATCGAAAGGCGGTCGAAATCCGAAAGCCCGTCCTCTAGCTGAGGCGGCGGAATCTTCACGAGCCACTTGATCGCCATCGGGTCGTATTCCCAGCGCTCCGGGAAAAGTTCGCTGCGGACGAGGCTGAAGTCCTCGCTTGTCTTTGTGAATTTCCCGCCTTCCCTCCCGATCTGCTCGGGAACTTCGACGGTGACGTCTTCGTCCAGTATTTTCGTCTTGCATGCAAGGACATAGCCGTCGGCGACCGATGATTGCGGGAGAACGCCGAGGCTGTCTGAATCCACGTTGCCGGAGAGTATCTGGACAATGCATTTGCCGCAGGTCCCCTTTCCCCCGCAGGGGGAGTCGATTTTGATCCCGGCTTTTCTTGCGGCTTCAAGGAGTTCCGTTCCCGGAGGCAGCTCGATCGTCTTGCCGGACGGTTTGAATTTAATGATAGGCATATTTAACCAAACGCTTTCTGTTTTTTAAGATATGTTCGTTAACGGATTCATTTTAAAGTCATCCCACAGGATGACGGATTAATGGATTAATGGATTATTGGTTTTGAGTTCATGAAAAACCATATATGTTGGATTTTAAGAAAAATTTCAGAATAGTCATTTCGGATTTTCCCCATATGGTAATTTTTGCATAACTCTCTAATTTGCAACAATCCATTAATCCAGCAATCCAATAATCCATGGGATGGCAGTGGATTCATTTCATTATTGCTTTCACGGTCTTGAATTCATCCGAAACGGCATCAGCGCCGGATATTATCGCCTTGACTACTGCCATGATCTTTTCCTGCTGCTCGCGGCTTATCCCGGCATTTTCAAGCATTTCGGAAATTCCATCGTTATATTTTTTTTCATCCCTGAAAAAAAATAATATCACAAGGGAAGTTTTTACAACACAGGGATCGCATTTCGTATTGCCGAGGAGATTGTCTGCCGCCTTGCATGCATTCTCGAGCGCCTCCATGGCATATGCGTCCGGCTTAAACTGTGCAGACAGCAGCGCCTTGACCTTCTCGATTATGGGAGACGCAGCGTCGTTGGCGGAGTTTCTGCCGAGACACTGGTCGGCGAACTTGCACCACTTTGCACAGCCGAGATTGATTCTCGGGTTTCTCACCTCGTTGCCGCATTTCCTGCAGTTGAGGAATGGTTCGTCCTTGAAGAACTCGATTTCATTTCCGCAGTACTGGCATTCCAGAGTGAAAATATCCTCCGGTTTCCAGAAACGCGTATCCTGTCCCGGGCATTTCGGTCTCGTACTGTCTGATTTCATTGAATCCTCCGGAAATAAATCATACTCTTCCATCGCAAACAATATATATCTGCCATGAAAAATAAATATGTAAAATACTGCAAATGATTTGAAGATAACTGTAAAGCGTGAAATCGCGGCTTTCATTATCACGAGAGAATTATTATTGTTCAGCCCTAGTTTTATTAATGCAGTATTTTACCAAAACATACGGGGAGGCTGTTATGGGCAAGGGAAAAATCGTTGATGCGCTGAAAAAGGGGAAGATCCTGGTGTCGGACGGGGCTTGGGGAACATTTCTCCAGAAAAAAGGACTGGTCCCCGGCGAATGTCCCGAACTCTGGTGTGTTACGCGTCCGGACGATGTGTTTGATGTCGCGAAAAACTATATTGACGCCGGTGCGGACATGGTTGAGTCCGACAGTTTCGGCGGAACAAGTTTCAAGCTTGAGCATTACGACCTTGCGAAAAGAACTTCTGAAATCAACGAGGCTTCAGCGCGGATATCGCGGAAAGCCGCCGGCAGCGACAAGTGGGTCATCGCCTCAATCGGCCCGACAGGCAAGATGCTTGTGATGGGCGATGTGACTGAGGATGACCTGTACAAGGCGTTCAAGGAGCAGGCTGTCGCTCTTGAAAAAGGCGGAGCCGATGCGATCTGCATAGAGACGATGAGCGCAATAGACGAGGCTTCAATTGCAATAAAGGCGGTAAAGGAAAACACTAAGTGCGAAGTCATCTGCACCTTCACGTTCGAGCTGACCGCCAACAGCGGATACCGGACCATGATGGGGGTCGCCCCGGCTGATGCTGCGAAAGCCGCAATCGAGGCCGGCGCAGACATTATCGGGCCGAACTGCGGAAACGGGATTGACCGCATGATCGAGATTGTAAAAGAAATGCGAAATGCGGCTTCGAAATCATTCATCCTGGTCCACGCGAACGCCGGCCTCCCCAGAAATGTGGACGGAATTGATATTTTCCCGGAGACTCCTGAAGACATGGCGAAAAAAGTTCCGGAACTCATCAGGGCCGGCGCAAACATCATAGGCGGCTGCTGCGGAACAACACCGGCGCACATAAAGGCGATCAAACAGGCGGTGGA
This sequence comes from Victivallales bacterium, assembly GCA_041662825.1. Lineage (GTDB taxonomy): Bacteria > Verrucomicrobiota > Lentisphaeria > Victivallales > GWF2-50-93 > GWF2-50-93. The sequence continues at coordinate 5,585 of JBAZRS010000057.1, forward strand.
TGCGTTTAAGAAGTAACTCGGGCTTTCTAGCCCGAGATTCCGAATCGGAGAATCGGAGAATAGGTGAAACGGAGAGTTAAGAAAACTGAACATCGAACATACAACATTGAACATTCAATATTATAATAAAAATTAATGGAAAAACAAGGAGTTGAAGGTATGAAGACAAGATTCACGGCGACCGGTATCGGCAGCATGCCTTTTGAGGATCCCGATTACGCTGTAAAAGTTTCACTTTCGAAAATGTGTGATTCCCCGATCTGGCCCCAGCTTCCAAAACTCGGGCTTCATGAACAGATGGAAATCCAGTACTCCGAAGGAATGGCCGGCGCAATAATTGACGAAGTTAAACACAGGATGTATTTCGACACTTCCAAGGACTGCTCCGAAGCGTTCGCACAGCTGTATGAGGGCTATATCGCAGCAACCGAAGACGGCGGCACCAAGGACTTCTCCTTTATGGAGATAACGCCGGCTTTTTCAAAGGGAATATACGCCCTTGAGAAGGCGCTTCAGGCAAAAGGCGGGGCAAAGCTTCCCTTCGTGAAAGTCCAGACGACCGGCCCGTGCAGTTTCGCCCTCACGCTGGTGGACGAAAACAAACGCGCCATTTATTATAATGACGAGTTCCGGGACATGATTGTCAAGGCGCTCGCCATGAAATCCCGCTGGCAGATCCAGAAATTCCAGCAGTATGCCGAAAAAATAATATGCTTCATCGACGAACCCATCCTCTCCGCTTTCGGAAGCTCCACCTATGTGTCGGTGAAGCGTGAAGACGTTGTCAGCCTCATCCAGGAAGTCGCCGACGCAGTCCATGCCGAGGATGCGCTTGCCGGAGTCCACTGCTGCGGCAACACCGAATGGAGCATACTCATTGATGCGGGAGTTGATATCGTCAACTTTGACGCTTTCGGCTTCGGAGAGACGATTGCAATGTATCCGGAAGCCGTAAAGGCTCATCTCGAACGCGGCGGAATCCTCGCCTGGGGCGTTGTCCCGACATCGACTGCGATCAGGGAGCAGACCGTCGAGAAACTCGCAGCCCATCTGGAGAAGATGATTGACAATCTCGCGGCGAAGGGGATTGACAAAAAGCTGATTGTCGAACAGGCGATGATCACACCTTCGTGCGGAACAGGTTCGATGGATCCGGCGGATGCCGAAAAGGTTTTCGAAACTCTCTTCCAGCTCTCGAAGACGATGAAAAACAAATATGGATTCTAAACTTTTTTCCGGACCGGAAAAAGTTATAAAACTATGAAAATTGCAATATCAGGAAAAGGCGGAGTCGGCAAGTCTACACTTGCGGCTGCCCTCGCTCTGCTGATGGCGGAAAAGGGGAGAAAGGTTGTTGCGGTTGACGCGGATCCCGCTGCGAATCTCGCAAACGCCATCGGAATTCCCGCAGAACAGCGGAAGAAAATTGTTCCGATTTCAAAGCAGAAGGCGCTGATTGAGGAGCGCACCGGCGCAAAGGTGAACCAGTACGGGCAGATGTTCAAACTGAACCCGGAAGTCTCCGACATAGTCGATAAATACGCCATCAACCATAACGGCGTGTCGCTGATCGTAGTCGGGGCGATTGAAAAGGGCGGAAGCGGCTGCGCATGTCCGGAAAGCATCCTCATCAGGGCGCTTGTCACGAATCTCGTGCTTCACAGGAATGAGGCCCTGATAATGGACATGGAGGCCGGAGTCGAACATCTCGGAAGGGCCACCGTGAGCGGAGTCGACGGCATGCTGATCGTCGTGGAGCCGGGCCAGAGATCCGTGGATTGCGCCAAGATGATAATCGGAATGGCCCATGACATCGGGCTCAGAAAACTTTACATTGTCGGAAACAGGGTGTCGTGTCACGAGGATGAGACCTTCATAAGGAATTCGTTTCCGGACCGTGAAATACTCGGAATCATTCCCTATTCCGACAAGGTGCGCCGTTCGGACATGAACGGAGTTTCCGTTCTTGACAAGATCGAGCCTGAGACGAGAATGGCTTTTGAATCAATACTCAACAGTATAGCGAGGCTGATAAAATGAATGCAGATGTCGCACGCGAAAAGTATGTCCATCTCATGACGGAGATCGAGGATCTCGAAGACAGGCTTGAAAAATATGATGTGAAAGACCCGAAAAAGAACCGTAAGCGGGCATTGACGGAAAATGAAATCGGACTTATGAAAGAGGCGCTTGCCGCGAAAAAGAACGAGCTTGCGAGGATAAGCGACGGCTGCGGCAAACCGCATTCTCATTAAGTAACTCGGGCTTTCCTGCCCGAGATCCTGAATCGGGGAAGTAAAGAGGTTGAACATCGAACATTCAACATTGAACTTCCAACTTCGAATGGGTGGAAACAGGAAATAATTTTATAGAAATTTAGAATTCAGAATAAAATCGGCAATCATCAATCTAAAATCGGAAATGTCAATGTCCTATACAATAGCAGTAACGGGTAAGGGCGGAGTCGGGAAAACTACGATTTCCGGGCTTCTTGTAAACCGATTGATTGTAAACGGGCACTCACCGGTGCTTGCAGTCGATGCGGATGCGAACTCATGCCTTCACACTGTTCTCGGGGTGAAGGTGGAAAGCACGGTAGGCAGGATTCGCGAGGAGGCCAGGACCGAGGCTTCATCAGGCAAGGTTACCGGAGTCGCAAAACAGCAGATGCTGGAAATGAAAATAGCCGAATGCCTGGTTGAGGCCGACAATTTCGATCTCATATCGATGGGCCGGCCCGAAGGCCCCGGCTGCTACTGCTATGCGAACAATGTGCTCAGGGACGTCATCAAGAAACTTTCATCGGCATATCCCTACGTGATAATCGACAACGAAGCGGGACTGGAAAACCTTTCAAGGAGGATTGTCCAGAAGGTAGACCTGCTAGTGATGGTCGCGGATCCTTCCAAAAACGGAATTGATACGATAAGACGCCTCCATAAACTCGCCTTCGAGATGGAGATAGATTTCAAGAAGCTCTGTATTTTCATAAACAGGATCAAGGGGGGGAAACATCCGGATGAGGCCTTGTTCCTGAAAAATGAGACGGAAGCCGAATTCGTGATAGGCCTGCCCGACAATCACGAGATAGCGGCCTTATCCGAGAGAGGCGAGTCGGTGCTCGCACTTTCGGCGGAAAATGAGATTGTCGGCCAGGTGGATGCATTCATAAAGAAATTATTTTGATCATATAAGGAGTGACATAAGATGAGCAATGAAACTGTTAAGACGCCTGCGATAAAACCGGAGGACAGGGTGTCTGATCCTGCCTCTCTTGAGATTCTGAAGAAAGCGGAAAAGGAATGCGTTGAGACCTGCTTTTCCCGCTATGACACACAGAAGAACCAGTGCAAGTTCGGAACGTCCGGAGTATGCTGCAAGATATGCCATATGGGCCCCTGCAGGATCACCCCGAAGTCGCCGCGCGGGATTTGCGGGGCGGATGCCGACACGATAGTCGCGAGAAACTACCTGCGCGAAGTCGTCGCCGGAACGGCCGCCCATTCAGATCACGGACGCCATCTTGTCCTCCTCCTGAAAAAGGTGGCCGAAGGTAAGGAGAAAGACTACAAAATAACAGACGAGGCTGCGCTCCTGCGATATTCGCAATATTACGGCATTAAGACCGAAGGCCGCAGCAATGAGCAGATTGCGCTGGAGCTCTCAGAGCTCTTCATCGGTGAATTCACTTCCCAGGAGGAAACGCTCAAGACGCTCCACCTTGCGCCAGAGAAACAGCAGGCAGCATGGAAGAACACAGAAGTGGAACCGCTCGGGATAGACCGGATGGTTGTCGAATCAATGCACCGCACACACATGGGGGTCGACCACGATTACAAAAGCATCCTGCGACAGGCGTTTCGCACGTCCCTTGCCGACGGATGGGGCGGGGCGCGCATAGCGTCAATGGCGTCTGACATACTTTTCGGGACGCCTAATCCCGTCCGCAGCGAAGCGAATCTCGGCGTGCTCAAGGTTGATACAGTCAATATAATTGTTCACGGCCACGAACCGTCACTTTCCGAAATGCTCGCCGCCGCAGTAAGTGACCCGGAGATAGTGGCGTACGCGAAAAAAGCGGGCGCAAACGGCGTGACGCTTGCGGGGCTCTGCTGTACTGCAAATGAAGTTCTGATGAGGCGCGGAATTCCTGTCGCCGGAAATTTCCTGCAGCAGGAACTGGCGATCATCACCGGCGCAGTCGAGATGATGGTGGTCGATGTCCAGTGCGTAATGCCAAGTCTTCCGGAGGTGGCAAAGCATTATCACACTGAAATTGTTGCCGCTTCCGACATCGCCCGCACAATCGGGGCGACATATTTTGATTTCGACGAGGACAACGCCTATGATTCCGCGAAATCCCTCATCAAGAAGGCGATTGACAATTTCGGCAGGCGGGATCCTGCGAAAGTCGCAATTCCGCAATACAAGAATCCGCTTGTTGCAGGCTTCAGCGTTGAAGCCATCCGGTACATGCTCGGCGGAACTTTCCGCGGATCGTTCCGCCCCCTCAACGATGCGATAATCTCGGGCCGCATCAGGGGCGTCGCCGGCATCGTGGGCTGCAACAACGTGAAGTCGGTAAGCGATGTCTACACCAATGTCCTCGCGGCTGAACTCATAAAAAACAATATTCTCGTCCTCCAGACCGGATGTTCCGCGCAATGTTCCGCAAAAGCCGGATGCCTGACTCCGGAAACCGCGCTCCAGTTAGCCGGAGCGGGGCTGCGCGAAGTCTGCGAGACGGTCGGAATACCGCCGATGCTTCATATGGGAAGTTGTGTTGACAATGTGAGAATCCTCGAAGCGGCGGCTGAAATAGTCAAGGAGGGCGGGCTCGGGGACGACATGTCGAAACTTCCCGCCGTCGGAGTCGCCCCGGAATGGATGAGCGAGAAGGCGGTCGCCATCGGCTGTTATTTTGTGGCGTCCGGCATCGATGTCGTTCTCGGGGTTCCGTTTCACATATCTGGATCTGCGAATGTGACCAAGTATCTTGAACAGGAGACAAGGGATATGTTCGGCGGCGTCTTTGTGACAATAGAGGATCCGATCGAAGCGGCAAAGTGGGTCATGAAAACAATTGAGGAGGCGCGGGACAATCTCGGCATAAACAAGAAGGCCGAACGAAAGCTTCTGGATATGAAAGATAGGAGAGGAATCTAATGTCAAAAATAATCTGCAGCAGTGCTATAGACGGTGCGGTTGAATGGGTGGCGAAAGCCGAAGCCATGTTGGACAAGGCTGTCAAGGCGAAGGGCGAATCAAGCCCGGTCGCCTTTCCGAGTACGGCATATTACCTTCCGGTGATCTACTCTTTCACCGGCGAGAAAATGGAGAAGCTTTCGGATCTGAGGAGGATACTTAACAGGGCGAAAAGCCTGATTCCGGCACGTCCTTCCGACAAAGTCTGGCTTCCTTATCTGGGCAAGGCCCTTGACGCCGGTGTTGCCGCCCTTTTCGCCTGTGAAATCATTGAGGCCTGCAAATATCTCATCGGCCCGAACCCGGTAAACGGTATCTGGCTCGGTGCCGCCAACGACATCATAATGCGTGAACGCGGCATTGAGTTCGTTGACGGTTCTGCGCCGGGCTTTGCGGCGATCACCGGTGCCGCCCCCAACAGCAAAATAGCAGTCAAGATCGCCAAGGAACTTCAGGAGAAGAACCTCTACGTCTTCATGGCCGGATCGACCAATGGGAAACAGTTCGCCGAACAACTCGCCGATGAAGGCGTGCAGCTCGGATGGGAGACACGCCTCGTGCCTTTCGGAAGCGATGTTTCAGCCTTGATTTACGCCCTCGGTTTTGCGAACCGCGCAGCCCTTTCCTTCGGAGGAGTCAAGCCGGGAGACTTCAGGGCGAATCTCAAATACAACAAAGACAGGATATTTGCCTTCGTAATGGCTTTCGGTGAAGTTACAGCCGACAAATACGCCGCCGCAGCCGGCGCAATCAATTACGGTTTCCCTGTGATTTCCGACACCGACATCCCGGAAATACTTCCTACAGGTGTATGCACCTACGAACATGTCGTCTCCAACGTTCCTCCGGAAACAATGGTTGAAAGGGCGCTTGAAGTCAGGGGATGCAAGGTGAGGATAACAAAAGTCCCGATCCCTGTTCCTTACGGTGCGGCATTCGAAGGCGAACGCATCCGCAAGGCCGATGTCCATGTCGAATTCGGCGGAAACAAAACCCCCGCTTTCGAATTTGTGACTTCAGTGGATCTCGACAGCATCAATGACGGCGAGATTGAGATCATCGGACCCGACATTGACAAGGTCAAGGAGGGGGAAGCCATTCCCCTCGGAATCTGGGTCGAGGTCGCAGGGCGCAAGATGCAGTCGGATTTCGAGCCAATCCTCGAGCGTCAGATACACCATCTTGTCAACGGCGCCGAGGGAATCTGGCACATGGGGCAGCGCGACATTATCTGGACACGTGTCTCAAAAGCCGGTTTTGCGAAAGGCCTTCGCCTCCGCCACTACGGCGAGATCCTCCACGCGAAATTCCTCTCTGAATATCCAGCCATTGTTGACAAGGTGAAAGTCACACTTGTCACCGACAAAAATGAGGTTGAGAAACGCCTTGCGGTCGCGAGAAAGGTTTACGATGAACGCAACCGCCGTCTTGAATCAATGACAGACGAGTCGGTTGACTTGTTCTATTCCTGCCTGCTCTGTCAGTCCTTCGCCCCGAACCACGTCTGCATCATCACGCCCGAACGCCTCGGCCTCTGCGGCGCGTACAACTGGCTTGACGGAAAGGCCGCCTATGAAATCGACGAGACGGGGCCGAATCAGCCGGTGAAAAAAGGCGAGTGCCTTGATCCTGTCAAGGGAATATGGAAAGGCATCAACGAATACGTATACACCGGCAGCCATAAGGCGGTGGACTCGTTCTGCGCCTATTCGATCATGGACAGGCCGATGACAAGCTGCGGATGCTTCGAAGTCATCTGCGCATATCTTCCCGAATGCAACGGTGTGATGGTTGTCAACCGCGAATTCCAGGGCGACACTCCTGTTGGAATGACCTTCTCGACCCTTGCCGGAAATGTCGGCGGCGGACAGCAAACCCCAGGATTCATGGGTTGCGGAAAAGTGTTTCTTACTTCCAGGAAATTCCTCGGTGCCGAAA
>JBAZRS010000057.1:12748-14861 GCA_041662825.1 Victivallales bacterium
GGATGCCTAAGGAATTGAAGGAACTTCTTGCGGCTGATCTCAAGCTGCGTTTCAAGGAGCAGGGCGTGCCGGACCTTCTTGAAAAAATAGCTGATGAGACAAATGCCACCGAAGCCAGCGAAGTTCGCAAATATCTGGAGAAGATCGGCCATCCCGCATTGCAGATGGAAGATATGGGGAACTATGCCCACTCTGACGCCGTAGAGGTAAAGACCGAAGTCGTGGAGAAAATTGATGTTCCTGCTGCCCAAGAGGCGAAGAAAGAGGCCGCGCCTTCTCCGAAAGAAGAAGCCGGAACGAAGATTACTCCGGAGCTGATAAACGAGCTCAAGCAGCAGATATCAAAAGAAATTTCAGAACAGCTCAAATCGGCTGTAGGAAAGGAAATTGTCAAAGACATCATCGCCACACTCAGTGAAAAGTATTTAGGTGAAAAAAATTCGTCAGGAACAGCGGCAGCTGTTAAGAAAACTGACGAAATTTTAGTTGACAAGAAACCAGTTGGGCCGACACCAGGAGAAAGGTTTTCAAGTTTGAAAACCTTCAAGATCAAGAAGGACAAATGTGAAGTTCCGGTCTGGACGGTCAAACTCGGAGCGACAAAGAAGGAAGGCGGCACGCGAGGCAAGACCCTGTCTGTCGGCGGTGCGAACTGCATGCCGTTCCATCTCTGGGAGGGGGAAATGCCGAACAGACCGCTGGTGGCGATGGAGGTCTTCGACGTTGTCAGCGAGAAATATCCGCAGAACCTGAGGAATGTCTACGGAGATCTCCTTTCCAGTCCCGCAAAGATGGCGAAGGCATGTGTTGAAAAATTCGGGGCGGATCTCATAAGCGTCCGACTGGAGGGCACTCATCCGGAAAAGGGGAACCGCTCTGCTGATGACGCTGTGAAGCTTGTCAAATCCGTGCTGGAGGCGGTTGATGTTCCGCTGATCATAACCGGGCACAATAATTTCGACAGGAACAACGAGGTGATGAAAGCGGTCGGCCAGGCGTGCGCAGGCGAGAATCTGCTTTTGAACTGGGTTGAACAGAACAACTACCGAACAATCGCAGGAGCTGCGATCGGATACGGCCATTCCATTGTCGCACAGGCACCGATTGATGTGAACATCGGCAAACAGCTCAACATCCTTCTCACAAACATGGATGTGAAGCTCGAACAGATAGTCATGGATCCGATGACGGGCTCGGTGGGATATGGACTCGAATACACATATTCGGTTATGGAGCGTGTCAGATACACCGGAATCACGGGCGACAAGATGCTTGCCGGACCGATGATAGTGTCACCCGGGCAGGAATGCGCAAAGTCCAAGGAAGTCAAAGCCGAGGAAAAAGATTTCCCCGCGTGGGGCGACTTGGCAAAACGTGCGGCGATGTGGGAGTTCACAACTGCCGCCAATCTCCTCTACTCCGGCGCGGATATCCTGATAATGTACAATCCGGAATCTGTCCGTGGAATCAAACAGATGATAACGAAGCTAATGCAAAAATGAGCTCACACAAAGGCACGGGGAGACTCAAAGTTAAAAATGAATGAAAATGAAATAATAATCAGCTGTAATCAAAGAGCACGTCAGCAGAGTGACGTGGCTACAACAGATTTAGGCTTTAGGCTGTAGCCGCGTCACTCTGCTGACGCGTTCTTTTGGTCAATTGAATAATTTAACTTTGAGCCTTTGTGGCTTTGTGAGAAAACAATCCAATAATCCAAGGAGTATCAATATGGCTTTATCAGGTTTGCAGATTCAGAAATTACTGCCCAAGACGAACTGCAAGGAATGCGGTTCAAATACGTGTCTCGCCTTCGCGATGAAACTAGCGGCGAAAAAGGCGGAACTCTCGGAGTGCCCTTACGCTTCCGACGAGGCGAAAAAAGTCCTCGGCGCCGCAAGCGAACCGCCGGTGAAATGCATCGAACTCGGCCCTGACAGGAAACTCCGGCTCGGAGAGGAGACCGTCCTTTACAGGCATGAGAAAACTTTCGTGAACCAGACCGCACTCGCAGTAAACGTTAACGATACCGACACAGGTGAGTCTGTTGATAAAACTCTCGCTTCTGTCCGGGATTATGTTCTGGAACGCGTCGGGGAGAAACTCCGTGTTG
>JBAZRS010000058.1:0-14792 GCA_041662825.1 Victivallales bacterium
CCTTATTCCTGAAGGAGAATGGCTGAAACTTGTAAAGCACGGGAAAATCCATCTTGTTGAACTCAAACCTGAAAGCGGAGATGCCCTGAATGCAATTGTCAAAGAGGTGCAGTTCGATTATTTGAGCAATAAGACCGTGCATATAGATTTCCTGGAAGTCAAAATGGATGAACTCATCACCACGTCCATCGACGTTATCGGGCACGGAACGCCTGTTGGAATCATCCAGGGAGGTGTGCTTGAGCAGATTCTCCATAAGATTGAAGTCAAATGTCTTCCCAAGGATATTCCTGAAATTATCGATATTGAAATCACCGGCATAGAGCTTGAGAAGGCCATTTGCATTAAAGACATCAAGCTGCCTGAAGGCGTGGTAGCGGTTAATCCTCCTGACAGCGTAGTGTTCCATGTCATCAAACTGCGTATAGAAGAGGAAGCCGTCGCAACTGCCGCTGAAGGCGCAGTCGTTGAAGGTGCCGAAGGTGCCGCTGAACCTGAGCTTGTCGGAACAAAGGGCAAGAAGGTTGAAGAAGGCGAAGAGGCTGAAGGCGCCGCGAAGGGGAAAGAATCAAAGGAAAAGGGTAAAGAGACAAAAGAGAAGAAGAAGTAGTCCTTTTTCAATAATAAGAATATATGGTTTCCGGAGAAGAACAGAGTTTTCATCTGATTGCAGGGCTTGGGAATCCAGGCAGGGAGTATTGCAACACCCGTCACAATGCGGGTTTTATGGCAGTAGATGCATTGGCGAAAATCATGTCCGGTAAATCCGAGGAGAAAGAAATCCCGGGAGGGCTTTTAAGACAGTTCAGATGCAGGGGCGGAATCGTAAGTCTTGTAAAACCTGTCACATATATGAATCTGAGCGGAACGACCGTAGCGTCATTCATGCGGAAAAAGGGAATTGATGCGAAAGGTCTTCTTCTGGTATATGACGACATGGACCTTCCTCTCGGCAGACTAAGATTCTGCATTGGCGGAGGAAGCGCCGGGCACAAGGGGGTGGGTTCGGTGATAAGCGAGATCGGAACAGAGGATTTCGCAAGGCTCAGGATAGGCATAGGCAGAAAGAGCAACAGTCCGGACAAGGCTGATTATGTCCTCTCCGAATTCAGCGAAAGCGAAAAAGAATTGTTTTCAAAAGTGATTGATATGGCGGCGGAAGCGGTTAAATTGTCGCTTTATCGCGGCCTGCAAAAGGCGATGAACGGATATAACGGACGCTTTCTCGGAGAAAGCTCTGATAATAATAAAACAAATATGGTGTAGAAAAATTTTAACGGAGGTCTGCAAATTTGAAAAAGTATGAATCAATTTTTATTCTTGACGAACGCCAGGTGGAAGATCAGGGGAAGGCGTTTTCCGAAGAAATGGCTGAACTTATTAAAAGCCTCGGCGGCACCGTAGACGAAACTGTTTCCATGGGCAGAAGGCAGTTTGCCAGGAAAATAGGGAAAAAGAAAAGCGGCATATACTACGATTTCATCTTTGCAATGGAAGAGGACAAGGTCGGATCTGTCAAGGATAAGTACCGTCTTGACCAAAGGGTTCTCAGGATGCAGACTTTCATGTACGATGAAAGGGCTAAAACAGCGGCGGCCGTAAGCAAAAAGCTTGCTGCAGCTGAAGCGGAAGAACAGAAATACTAATAAAAATAAACCGGACTCTAAATGGCAAATTTAAACAAAGTCTTACTTATTGGCAATCTCACCAGGGATCCAGAGCTCAGGTACACTCCGCAGGGCTCTGCGATATGCGACCTCGGTCTTGCCATCAACCGCCAGTACACCACTAATGATGGCGTCAAGAAAGAGGAGGTATGCTTTGTTGATATAACCGCATGGGGACGTCAGGCGGAGACATGCAACCGCTTCGTGAAAAAAGGGTCTCAGATCTTTGTAGAGGGCAGGCTGAAGTTGGATTCATGGCAGGACAAGGAAACCGGGAAGAACAGAAGCAAGCTTAACGTTGTTGCCGAAAGAATACAGTTTTTGAGCGGAACCGGAGCCGGAAAACATTCGGATGACGGGCAGGATGAGCAACAGCAGCCGTATCAGAAGCCGGTTTCACAGGCGCCGAGACTGGAATATTCAAGGCCCCCACAGCAGCAGGCTCAGCGGGCTGCTGTCCAGCAACAGGCTCCTCCCCTGCAGCAGCAGACTCAGAATCCGCCTCCACCACCGGAGGAGATATTTGAAGTGGACTCAGAGCCGGACGATGACATTCCATTTTGAAATTTAACATAAACATAAAAAATAATCAGGGAGATTCATAAAATGCCAGGAAGAACAGCAAGTCCGACCAAAATGAGAAGGAAACCCAGAGTCAACATCAGGAAAACCTGCCGTCTCTGCGAAAACAACATAAATTTTGTCGATTTCAAGGATTCAGAACTGCTTCGCAAGTACCAGACTGAAAAAGGGAAGATACTTGCAAGAAGAATCACCGGCAACTGCGGGATCCACCAGAAACTTTTCGCAGTGGCGATAAAGAAAGCCAGGACCCTCGCTTTTGTGATGTAGGAATTTTATCCGCTTTTTTAATCGCTGCGGATGTGTGAAATAAATAAATCTTGGAGACATATGCAATGAATGTGAAACTCATTCTTCTTGAAGACGTTGAAGACCTTGGAAATGCCGGAGATACGGTGAACGTGGCATCCGGTTTCGCGAGAAACTACCTTGTCCCAAAGGGACTTGCGGTGAAAATTTCAGCCGCAGCCCTTCGTCAGGTGGAATCCAGAAAAGGTAAGATCGAGGAACATCGCAAGATGGAACTCGGCAAGGCTCAGGCTGTTGCTTTGAAAATAGCTGAATTAGAACTTACCATTCCCATGCAGGCAGGCGATGACAATCAGCTGTTCGGGTCTGTCACCGCTCATTTGATTTCCGAAGAAGCCGCAAAGCACGGTGTGGAATTTGAATCCAAACGCATAAAGCTCGAGAAGCCAATCAAGGAAATCGGCAATTATAGCGTTGAAATTAAACTTCACAGCGAAATCACGGCCTCCTTAAAGGTCTGGGTTGTCAAAGCCTAAAATAAAATGGCAGCAAATGGAAGAGAACAGAAGGGTATAGAAAGAAAACGGGCTGTCATATCCCGCGAAGACAAGCCCAAACCTAATGACCTGAATGCTGAAAAAGCGGTTATTGGCGCCATTCTGATCGACTCTCCGTACTCGATAGACACCGCAATAGAAAAACTGGGCACCGGCCGGGTTTTCTATTCGGATGCCCACCAGAAAATATATGATATCGCCGTCGAACTCCACAAGGAGAAGGTCGGAATAGATCATATCTCCATCACCAAGGCGCTTTCCGACAAGGGAATCCTCGAGCAGATCGGCGGGGATTCGTACCTGGCTGAAATGCAGGACATGGTTCCTACCACCGCAAACTTGGAGAGCTGGTGCAAGATAGTGCACGACAGCGCCATTCTCCGGAGGATAATTGACGCCTGCTCAATAGCTTCTGAGAAATGTTTTGACTCAGAGAAGAAAGTCGACGAGATACTTGATGAAGTTGAAAGATCTGTCCTTGAGGCAAGGACCCTCGGCGAAAAACAAAATATCTTCGGAATAAAAGAGCTCATATTTGACTCGGCCATCCCCTACCTGGAAAATCTCTCTAAAAAAGATGGAAGCGCTACTGGAATTCCGACCGGGTTTGCCGACATTGACGACAAGATTACAGGAATGAAGGCGGGTGAAATGTTTGTGATAGCCGCAAGGCCGTCTGTCGGCAAGACATCTCTTGCCATCAGCATACTTAGGAATGTCGCCCTTCATCCGCAGAATCCGAAATCTGTCCTGTTTTTCACGATGGAAATGACGGCGGATCAGATCGCCAGAAGGATACTCTGCGCCGAAGCCGGTGTGTCGGAAAGGAATTTCCGGGACAAAACCCAGAGCAAGGGTGAATGGAACAGGATAACCGGGGCGGCGAGCCAGCTCAGCAATGCAAAAATACTTATTGATCCGACCCCCGCGATGAAAGTCATGGAAATGAGGGCAAGGGCCAGGAGGCTCAAATCACAGAAGAACATTGATTTGATAATAATTGATTACCTTCAGCTCATGAGGGCTGACGTGGACAAGAAAAACGACAACCGCCAGCAGGAGGTTTCGATGATTTCCGCTGGAATAAAATCACTTGCAAAACAACTTGCGGTGCCTGTCCTTGTCCTGGCCCAGCTTAATCGCGCAACCGAAACTCAGAAAGATGGAATACCCAAGCTCAGCAATCTGCGCGAATCAGGATCGATTGAACAGGATGCCGACATAGTCGGTTTCATCCACAGGAATACGGAAAAGCAAAAGGATGCGACCGAAGACGAGAAAGTCAAAGGGCTTGAAGCCGAGTTCATCATTGAAAAAAACAGGAACGGTGAACCGGGAAGGATTCCCCTCTCTTTCTTTCCCCTTCTTGCTTCCTTCGGTTCCAGATCAAGATATGCGGAAGAAGACGTTCCTCACAAATAGACGGTGAATTTGAACCGGCCGTGAATATTTATCATAACTTTTTTGAAATTAGAGAGATATATAATATCTTATTGCTTTTCATTTTAATTTACCTGAGGGGATTGAGTTTAAGATGTCCATTTCCGCCAGATTTGCAATTCTAATATCTGCGTTTTTTGTTTTTGCACTCAATTTGATTTCCGCCGAAATCAACGATGTGAAATTCGTGCAGAAGGGATATGTATTCCCGGAGGAAATGCTCAAATACAACATGCAGACCCGGAAAGGCGAGAATTTTGATCAAAAGATTCTGGACGATGATATTAAGCGTCTATATACCACCGGGAACTTTCTGGATGTCGTTGCTGAAACATCCGAAGGCGCGGACGGCAAAATAAATATTACGATTAAAACTGTCTCAAAAGCAAAAGTGAAGAATATAATATTTAAAGGGAACAAGAAGTTCACGGAAGAAGAGTTTAAAGACAGCATGACGGTGAAGAAAAATGAAGCCCTCAACGACCAGCAGCTTCAGAAGACCCTTTCAAATCTCAGGAAATACTATATAGACAAGGGATATAATTCCGTATTGATTTCACATTCTACCGAGGATGCAGGGGAAGGATATGTAAATCTTGTAATAAATATCACGGAAAACCTGAGATTGAAGGTTAACGATGTCGACTTCACGGGAAATACTGTCTATTCCTCATGGAAGCTCAGAAACAACATTGCGACCCAGCATTCCTATCTGAGCTGGCTTTTGAACATGGGGCTTTATGAAAAGAACGAAATGGCGATAGACAAGGAAAGGCTCAGGGAATTATACTGGAACTTGGGCTATCTGGATTTCAAGGTGACAAGCATCGATGTGAAGGAAGACACAAATCCGGAATATGTAAACATCACATTTAATATTGAAGAAGGGGAACCATATAAGGTTTCCGAGGTGTCAGTTTCAGGTAACAAGCAGTTTACAAACGATGAACTCCTGCCTCTTATAAAACTTAAAACTGACGACATATATGACAACCGCGTGGAGAAGAAGGACATTGAAGCCATAGGCAATAACTATTTTCCGCTCGGATATGCCGATTTCCAGTGCAAAGCCGTGAGAATTCCGGACTTTGCAACTCATACCGTAAACATCGAATACAGAATAGTTGAAGGCGATCCCTATACTGTCCGCAATGTCTACATATCCGGAAATCACAATACAAAAGACAAGGTTATCCGCAGGGAACTTGCCATCCAGCCCGGAGATCCTGTGGATAACAACAGGATTGAAGCCAGCAAGTCCCGGCTTATTGGAATGGATTACTTTGAAAAAGTTAACATCGTATCTGCAAATACTGAAGACAAGGGGATGAAAGACGTTGATATATCTCTCGAGGAGAAGGACACCGGTAAATTTTCCATTGGGGCAGGATATTCAGACACTAACAGCGTATCAGGCATTGTGGAGCTTTCCCAAAGCAATTTCGATCTTTTTGACCCTGGGAATTACTTCGTCGGCGGTGGACAGAGGGTAAAGCTTCATGCCGAATACGGAGTCGAACTTAGCAATTTCTATCTTTCATTCACCGAACCGTGGCTTTTTGATATACCTCTCGCACTCGACATGAAAGGATTTTATAATACCAGGAATTATGAATACTGGGATGAAGGTTACCTTGGAGGGCAGTTCAGCCTGACAAAGAATTTTTCTATTCCCTGGATAAATGTGAACGACGATTTCACATACGCAAAAATCGGGTATACCATTGAGCAGGTGAATGTTCACCATATGGATGATGATCTTTCTCAGATCTTCCAAGATGCAACTGGAAGAAGTGTTGTCAGCAAATGGTCTCTTACGCTTGCACGTGACACCAGAAACAATCTTATGGATCCCTCTTCCGGATATCTCTTGAGCGCTTTGGGGGAAATGAATGCAAAGGCCATGGGGGGAACTGATAATTATTATAAGTTTGAAGCGGTGGCCAGCAATTATTATCCGTTTATAAACGACTGGTTTGTATTGCATACGGGTATTAAATTAGGACAGGTTGACCTAATGGGAGGAGGTTCCAGTGGACCAGGAGGTAATCTAGCCCCGATTTATGAGCGTTATTTCCTTGGCGGCGGAGACACGGTGAGGGGTTTTTCATACCGTAAGATATCCCCGGTCGACGATAATGACGATGGATACGGCGGAGAATCAATGATTCTTGGCAATGTCGAGGTCACGCATCCCATCTATGAATTTATACGAGGTGCAGTTTTCGCTGATATAGGGCAAGTCCAGGAAAATGCATGGCATTTCAGCATGAATGACTTTAATATCGGTATCGGTTACGGTTTTAGGATAAAATTGCCCTATTTCAATGCACCTATAAAACTTGATCTTGCATATCCAATACTAAACAACCAGCCAGGTGAGAAAAGTACGCTCCGCTTCCACTTCAACCTCGGATTCACCTGGAGCCCGTAATCTGAAATCACTGTCTCCCGCGAAAATCGGCATTGTTTCAATCAGATAAACAATGTCGCACTGGATTTGTCTGCTTCTTGTAGAAAAGTCGCGACACCGCCGATTTCAAGACCGTCAATCAGTTCTTCTTGCTTTATCCCCATTATATCCATAGACATTGAGCAGACAACCAGTTTTACACCTTCTTTCCTTGCGGATTCAATAAGCGTAGGCAAATCATCGACTTTTTTGTTTTTCATGACCATTTTCATCATTTCCGTACCGATTCCCAGCATGTTCATCTTTGAAAGTTTCAACTTCTTTGCCCCATTTGGCATCATCATTCCGAACATTTTATCCATGAGCCCTTTTCCAGGTGCCTGAGCTTCTCCTTTTCTAAGAACGTTGATGCCCCAGAATGTGAAAAACATCGTAACCTTACTGCCCATGGCAAGCGCACCGTTTGCTATTACAAAAGAAGCCAAAACCTTGTCCAAATCTCCTGAAAAAACGACTATTGTCTTATTTGTTTCACGGGGAACTGAAGTTTGCGAATTTCGCAGTTCCGTCAGATTGCCCTTTTTTATTCTAGCCTCAATTTTTGGGATTTTACCGGAAATGCCGAGTAATTGATGGTTGTTTTGCATGCACCAGGATTTGATATCGTTAATGAATCCGGGGTCACTTGCATATACAATCAGGTCATCGCCGGTGGAAAGGTTATCCATTGCGGTTTTTGTTTTCATTATCGGGCCGGGACATTGAAGGCCGCAGGCATCCAAAATAACTTCCTGATTTGAAACTTTTTCCGTAGCCGTAGCAGGTGTGAATTTTTCAGAATTTACATGTTCTGAAGAATAGGGAACAAATGGGACATTCCTTTCAGAAGAGCATATTCCGGGGCCATGGTAACAGCAAAAGGTCATAATTCCGCCGGACAGGGTTTTCAATATATTATTATATCCAAAACCCTTCTGTTTCAGAAGCCGGTATGCGAGATAACTGGTAAATCCGACTTTACAGTAAAGATAAATGTCCTTGTCTTTGGGAAGCTTATCCAGTTCTTTGCGAAGCTTTCCGTGAGGAATATTGACGGCTCCGGGGATGTGCCAGAGGTTGAACATGTCTTCAGGTCTGACATCAACAATCAGGCCTTTGTCGGTTTTGCTCGGGAAGTCTTCCGGATACCAGCACTCGGTGTCTCCTCTTAAAAGATTAGATGCGACAAATCCAGCCATGTTTACAGCATCTTTTGCTGAACCATAAGGAGGGGCGTAAGACAGTTCAAGATCCTCAAGATCGTAAACCGTCATACCTGCCTTTATGGCCGTCGCAACAACGTCAATGCGCTTGTCTATTCCGTCAAAACCGATAGCCTGAGCACCCAGAATCTTGCCGTCAGAATTTGCAAAAATGAGTTTAAAATGAATTGGTGTTGAGCCTGGATAATAACCGGCATGATTTGACGGGTGCAGATAAACCTTGGAGAAGGGAATATTGTTTCTTTTTAGGATCCTCTCAGAGGCTCCAGTACATCCTCCGGTCATCTGGAAGACCTTTAAAATGGCAGTCCCAAGGGTGGACTTATATGAAGATTTTTTTCCGAAAATATTATCGGCAACTATCCTTCCCTGCCGATTTGCCGGACCTGCCAGGGGGATTTGCGAAGCTTGGCCGGTTACAGCATCCGCCACTTCAACGGCATCTCCGGCAGCATATATGTCAGGATCAGATGTCTGCATGCATTCATTTACAACTATTCCGCCTCTTTCATTGAGTTTCAACCCTGCGTTTTTTGCAAGTTCTGAATCTGGACGGACACCGACCGAAAGTATTACAAAATCAGCCTCCAGCACTTCGGAATTCTGGAGTTCGACGGAAATTCTGCCCGAAATATCCCTGAATGCGGCGGCGGCGGTTCCAAGATGCAGATTTACCCCGTTTGCAGTAAGATGATTCTGAAGATCCTTCGCCATTTCAAAGTCAAACGGAGGAAGTATCTGATTGAGCATTTCGACAACATGAACCTTTAAACCCCTTAAAATGAGATTCTCGGCCATCTCTATTCCTATGTATCCTCCTCCAATGACAACTGCGCTTTTTGCAGTTCCGTTGTCAATCACAGCCTTGATCTTGTCCATGTCATCAACATTTCTCAGGAGGAAAATCTTTTCATGTTCTATTCCGGGAAGCTTTGGTTTTATTGGAACAGCGCCGGGACAGAGGACAAGTTTGTCGTAAATTTCATCATATTGCCTGTTTTCCTTCAAATCTTTCACTGTGATTTTTTTGGCAATGCGGTCAATTTTAACAACTTCCTGGTTTGTTCTGACGTCAAGATTGAGGATTTTCTGCAAGGACTCCGGTGTTTGAAGTAAAAGTGCTTCGCGTTTTTTAATCTCTCCCCCTATATGATATGGGAGCCCGCAGTTTGCAAAGGAGACATGATTTCCCCTCTCGAATACAATGATTTTAGAATCTTCACCAAGGCGTCTCGCCCTAGCAGCAGCAGACATTCCTCCCGCAACTCCGCCGATTACAAGTATTTTCATGGATGATCCTCCAGTGTCATTGTTTTAAATCATATGTAAATTAAAGTCCTGATAATGGTGTCTAATATCCCCTATCAATGCCTTGTAGTCAAGACTCTAACGCCGGTTTCCCCTCCTCCCATATCTGATATTGGAGAGCAAATGAGGATTGCGGTATCAATCCTTGATTCTTCATTATCGCCGGATTATCTTTCGCAGATAATGAAAATGAAATTTCCTGTCACAATCTTTTGCGGGATGCTACTGTTTATGTGCAGTCTTTTGGGAAACGCTGTGGATATGGCTCAGGACAGCTTGAAGGTGAAGTCCGAGTGGCTGAAGCAAACTCTGCTCTGCCTCCAGAATGATACACAGACAGAGGGGTGCTTAACTGTACTTGCCAACCATGATCAGGTTCAGCAGAACATCCGTGGCAATAAATTGCTCCGGATTGTAGACAAGGAATACAAGAATGGACTTTTTTGCCATGCCGTAAGCAAGATACTGGTGACCCTTCCCTCTCCAGGAAAGAAATTCAGCGCAGTTGTCGGCATCGACAACAATTCCGACACCAGATCCGGAAGGGGCAGCGTAATCTTTTCAGTGACTGCAGGCGAGAAGACGCTCTTCAAATCAGGTGTCATGCGTGTGGAAACACCCGGCATACCCGTTGAAATTGATTTGGACGGGGCGATGAGTTTTATTATGGAAGTCGGTGATGCCGGCGACGGGATCGGCTGGGATCAGAGCGACTGGGTTGAGGCTAAAGTCGTACTGGCAAATGGCAGGGAACTCTGGCTTGGCGACTTGCCGTTGGCGACTTCAGCCAGTCAGCAGCTGCCGTTCAGCTTCAAGTATGGTGAAGCTGATTCGCAGACTTTCCTCAGGTCCTGGAATCTGAATACTGAAAGCAGGAAGCTGGACTCGGACCGGATTCAGCACAGGTTTGTCTGGACCGATCCGAAAAGCGGGCTGGAAGTCCGATGCGTGGCGGTGGAGTATTTAAAATTTCCGACAGTGGAATGGACTCTCTATTTCAGGAACACTGGAACGGAGGATACCCCGATCCTCTCCAAGATAAAGGCGCTTGACACGAAGTTTCCGCGCGGTAGGCCCGGCTACCAGGTATTGCATTATTTCGAAGGGGGTTTCTCTGGACCTCATGCCTATCGCCCCCTCGAGGCGGCCCTCTCAAAAGACAGTTCCAATCAGTCATTCAACGGAGGAGGCCGCGGTTCGGACCGCTATCTGCCTTATTTCAATCTCGAATACGGAGAAGGAGGGGTGATCTTTGCCATTGGCTGGCCGGGGCAATGGCTCGCAGAACTGACTGATGCGCAGAATTGGGAGCAACGCGTGACTTGCGGTCAGGAGCTGACGCATTTCCTGCTTCATCCGGGAGAGGAAGTTCGGAGCCCTTTGATAGCGATGCAGTTCTGGAAGGGAGGCGACTGGATCGATGCGCAGAATGTCTGGCGCCGCTGGATGATCACACACAACATGCCTACGCAAAACGGGAAGCCGCTGAAGCCTCAAAACGCAGGTTGCAGCTCGCACCTTTTCAACGAAATGATCAACGCGAACGAGGAAAACCAGATACAGTTTGTCACCCGGCATGTCTCAGAAGGACTTAAAATTGATTACTGGTGGATGGATGCCGGATGGTATCTCAACAACGGGCGCTGGGACAATACCGGTACATGGGAAGTGGACACAAAGCGGTTCCCGCGCGGCTTGAGGGCCATTTCCGATGTCGCCCATTCCAAAGGAGTCAAGACTATCGTCTGGTTTGAGCCTGAGCGGGTTACGCCTGGCACCTGGCTGTGGGACAAGCATCCCGAGTGGCTTCTCGGGAAGGATCAGAAAAACAGGCTTCTCGATTTGGGGAATAAGGAAGCGTGGAAATGGCTTGTTGATCACATAGACCGTATCATCACCGAACAGGGAATTGACCTGTACCGGCAGGACTTCAATATCAATCCGCTTGGAATATGGAGGAGTTGTGATGCGCCGGACCGGCAGGGCATCACGGAAATCCATTACAACGAGGGTTATCTGGCTTACTGGGACGAATTGCGCCGCCGTCATCCGGGAATGCTGATCGACAGCTGCTCCAGCGGCGGACGGCGGAACGATCTGGAAACTCTGCGCCGATCGGTCCCTCTACTGCGCAGTGACGACATCGGTGAGCCGGTGAACGAGCAGTGCCACACTTACGGTCTCGCCTTCTGGGTGCCGTATTGGGGGACAGGTGCGCCCACCGTGCCGTATCAGTTCCGCAGCTGCATGGGCTGGCACATGACGATCGGACCGGATGCGCGGCGGAAAGACGAGAACTATGCTGAAGCCGTGCGCCTGGTGACCCAGTGGCGCGAGGTCGCCGAGAACTATACCGGAGACTACTACCCACTGACGGAATACTCTCTATCCGAACGGGCTTGGATGGGATTCCAGTTCAACCGTCCGGAACTCGGAGAGGGCATGATCCTGGCCTATCGCCGCCCCTACAGTCCCGAAACCGAGAAGTTTTTGAAACTGCGTGGCCTGGATCCCTCGGCAAAATATGAGTTCAAAGATGCGGATACCGGTAAAACCGCCGTATCCAATGGAAAAGATCTTATGACGCAAGGGTTCCACATTGAATCGACCCAGGCGCCACAGGCCGTGCTGATCACCTACAAGCGTATTGGGAAGTAGAATTTGATGTTCAGGCAGGTGCGCCTTTATCGGATCTGATCTTATGAGACAGGGACTTCCTGTCGAACTAGCGCAGAAACCCCAGGTGTTGTTTATGAAATATAAGCGCATGGCAAGGGAAAACATTTCTCATATGTTCCGGCTTTCATAAGATAAAAAAACGTATCGCCTGAGTCGGCGGCGTGTCATGCCTTCCCCTTGCTGCCGCAGACATTCCTCCAGCAACTCCTCCCTTATCAGATATTTTGTAAAAAAGCAAACACGGAGGAAAACTATATTATCATAGGATTATGATAAATATGCATCAAATAAACTGATTGTTATTTCAAATACATTGATATTAAGATATTTAAACATTATTCTTAAATACTTATTTATCCGGTTAACAATTAAATGAACCTCTAAAAATTCACTTTTGAGAAGTTGATTGTTAAAATTTGGTTTTTAAAAATGATTTCATCTTTACAAAATCAAAATTTTGCTTTTGCCGGTTACCCAAGACAGATGGAATGTCTTATGACTGGCCGGTTCCCGTGTGGTTTTTCTGTTTTTCTAACGCTTTTATCAAGCCATCGCCTCCATAGTTCCGAGTCTGTACATGTTGTATGCGAGATTCCTGAGTCCGATCTTGATTTCAGCTCTTACCTTTCTTACAGTCCTTATTATAAAGCGTCCGCCTTTGTCCAATCAATTATTCGGGGAACACTCAATTGTATAGAGTATCTTTGCATGCGAATCATACTCGCATTTCAGGAACTTTGACTAGTCGTATTTTCCGTATTTTAAGATAGATAAAAATATTTGGGGTGCATACTTAATGAAAACGAATCACAACCTTTACGGAACCATGACAACCATCAGCGAACAATCGGTCCGTCAGACCCCTCGCTTGCGCTTGCGTAATCTCACTTTCTTGGCAGTGGTGGCAGTGCTGTTGGCGGGTAGCCTTCCCACGCACGCCACCGCAGTAGGCGCCGCAATAGGGCAGCCAGGATCTGTTGTAACACTGACTGCGGGGCCGCTGATGACCACTGCGCGCATGATGCACTACAACGTCGAATTGCCGGATGGACGGGTAGCCCTACTGGGCGGTCACGGCACGGCGTTTCTTGTGCTGAACTCCATGGAGCTCTGGAACCCGGTCAATAACAGCTTTACCAGCGTGAGCATGCCATATATTTTTGATGGTGCTGCGCTGGTCCACTTGGCCGACGGACGATATCTGTTGGCGGGCAGCGCCGATAATTCAGGGAGGGCTCCCGGCTTTAATACCGCTCAGATTCTCGACCCGACGACGGCAACCGTCACTGCTGCCGGCACAACGATGATTCATAGCCGCATGCTGTGTCAAGGTGCACAGATGACAGAAGGCAATGTCCTCATCGTCGGGGGGTGGTATGACACTGCGAGCGGTACCTACGGTGAAGTGTTTAATCCCAGCACGAGCGTTTTCACCACCACTGGAGCGCTTAATTCGCCACGTGCCAATCCGTATGTTTTTCCGACAACCGACGGCAAGGCGGTCGTGGCTGGCGGAATGGGTGTTCGCGGAACGACCGGAAACCAGCCCGTTGAGCTGTACGATCCCGTATCCAATACGTTCAGTGTCCTGGCGTCATCGGCGATTGACGGCGAAACGGATTGGGTGTTCACCGCAAATCTCAACGGTCAGGATCTGACACGACGGCAGATTGCAGATGGCCGCTACGTGTTCATGATGAATCGTACGGTGAACAGCCAGACTGAATATGCACTCGCATTCTTCGATCCGGCTACCAAGCAATTCACGAAGCAGACGATGACACCGGAGTTTTGGACGAACCTTTCCGTCTGGTCGCCTGTTTTGGACCAGGCCAACAACCGGTTGCTCTTTCTGGCGGGGACAAACCTGAACAGCGGGGCGAACCTGACCTTCCGCGTGTATCAGGTGGAGTTCTCCACCGGTGAGGCTCTGCCACTGTCGGATGACCTGACCGTTGCCGATTACTATTTAGGCGATGTCGGGCTGATTCTCCTGAGCGATGGGCGCCTGTTTGTCACTGGTGGCACCACGAGCGTGAACGCGCAATACAACTTCACCCCGGTACGCAACACCTTGTTTCTGAGCGGCCCCATCACCCAGCCACCTCCCCAAAATTCCATAATCCCAGGAGTGTTTAACGGGCTGATTAATGGTTTCCAAATGGGAAATGGCACGGAGGGCGAAAACATGGCGGCGCTCTTTGCCAGCACCGGATTCATCTCGCTGACGACAAAGGCCAGCGGAAGCTTTACGGGCAGTCTGCGCCTAGAGGGGAAAAACCTGCCATTAAATGGTAAATTTGTATCCGGTGTTGCGACAATCACCATCAAGAGAGCCGGCAAGAGCAATGTGGTGGTGACTCTGAATTTCAATTCCACGGCACCCGGCAAAATCACCGGGACTGTGACCACCGGTGGAACGCCCATGGATTTTCAGGCTCTACCTGGGATCTATACGGGAACGAAAACGAGCCTTCACCCGCTTTCCGGCAAACACTACACCGTTATCCTGCCAGCACCGGACGCCTCACTCGGCCACGGCTATGCCACACTGGTTTTTGCCGCCAATGGAAAAGCTACGCTTGCGGGCAAACTGGCCGATGGCACACCATACACGACAACCTCACGCACGGTG
>JBAZRS010000059.1:0-14618 GCA_041662825.1 Victivallales bacterium
TTTATGTTTACAGAATATTTGTCCTTTTCCTGCGGGGCGATAGTTATCTCGTATTTGAAACCGTCAAAGGTCTCAATTACGACAGTGTCTCCTGCGAAATTCGCAGGCAGGGGACTGACATCCAGGAAAGAAACGTTTTTCAGGAGGTTTCCCAGGGCTGCGATCTTGGCTGAATCCAGCTCCTCGCCCTCTTTCAAATCGGAAAGGCTGAATATTTCATTTTCGGAATTCTTCATGAGTTTCCAGCCTTCGTCAGCCGCTTTTTTCCGGACATCAATAGATTTTATCTTGTCAATCTCAACAAATGACTTGTCGGTCCATGAAACAGGGGAGCCCCCGATTTCATCGAAAGTCTGGCTGATGAGTTTCGGCTGAGATTTGCCTTCAAGGACCATGACATATCTGCCGTCGGGAGCGCTTCCGAAAAACGGATTGGGATTCTCCTCTTTCTTAAAGTGCATTTTGCCGAGAAGGATTGAATATGCCTTTTTATCCGGTTCTTCCGATAATTCAACAAGGATTGCATTTCCATTTTCCCTGTCACTGTCGGAAAGGCCGAGTTTATCAAACTGAGATTTTCCGACCTGCAAGTCCTGTACGGTCTTGACTTCCGCAAGTACGCCCAAAAGCATGGCTATTTTCCGGAACTCGGCCGGATAGCCGCCTTTTTCACTTATCGTCCAGCCGTTTTCATTTCTGACAATGTTAGAGACTTCGGTTCCCTGCGTGACCGTCAGCTTGCATATTTTATTGACATCGAGATTGGCGATTAGATTTTCCCCGCCAGCGCTGTACTTGCCGCTGTTCCAGGAAGAACTGTCTTTTTTGAGCATGCTGTAGACGATAAGACAAAGAGCGGCGAGTATTACAATAGATATTAAAAGCTGTTTCCTGTTCATTTCAGTCTCCTTCCCTTTTTGTATATGGCGAAACACAGGCCGAAAAGAATGACAAGCAAAGGCATCAATGCGATATTGATCCATTTGAGCCTGTTTTGAAGGGAATCAATATCCTGCCTGAGTTCCTTGCGGAGGACTTTCAGCTCTTTCTTAACATTGTTCTCTTTCTGCCTGTATTTCTTAATCTCCTCTTTCTGTTCCGGTGAAATGATCAATTTCTGGCTCTTCGCCTTCTGCTCCTGAAGCTTGCCGAGGAGCTCCTGCGCCTTGAGGAGGTCACTTTCAAGTTCGACTATTTTGTTCTTGTATTTCTGTTCCGCCTGCGACTGTATCTTGTTGACAACGGTAAAGGGGCGGGCCACGACTTTCCGGGACCTTATCCCTGTGAGATCGCTGTCGCCGGTCAAATATCCGGCCATGTTCTGGAAGAAATTCATGTTGTCGTTCAGGGGCGTCGCAATGGTTTGTCCCAAGATATTGGTGACTTTTACGCACAATTCATCGTAAAGCATGTCCGAGTCGGCGACCAGGATCACCGTGCTGTCCTTCTGGGATTCCTTCAGGAACTCGGTCTTGCTTTCGGGCTTTGCATCCGGTTTGCCGTCCGGAAATGCGGTTTTGAATTTTCCGGAAAGTTTAATGGCCAGGGAATATTTCCTGTTGTCCGGCTTGAATTCCTTTACGGCCGCTTCCGGATTGGTCGCCAGATATGAATTTAAAAGATGGGAGTCTAGCGTAGTGCTTGCCAGAATGGTCTCCCTGAGGCCGTCGGTCGGTTTTCCGCCGAACGCACCGCCGAAGGCTACCGTGATCCCGGAAAGCTGCGACGTGAAGACCTCTTCCCTGTTAAGGCTTTCGGGCAGTATGTCGATGACGGTGGGGAAAGTGATTCTTTTTTCCGGACTTACCATTCTCCTGCCGTATGTCATGTCCGCAACCACCATTTCCGGATCATAGGTGACGCCCCAGGCTTTGAGCAGCTTGTCAAGATTGGAGCTGAGAGGCACAGTGGCCGCCTTGTTGTTCTTGGCGACGGCTGCGGCATAGAACGAGCTGGGATCGAGGAATGCCAGGACTTTGCCCCCCTTGAGGATGTGCTGGTCAATGGCGAACTGCACCTTGTCGCCGATTCCGGCCGGATGCACGATTATCAGGAGGTCGACCGGGGGAATGGTTTCCGAGGTCATCGGGATTTCGCGCACCTGGTAGTCATTTTTTAATTCCTTGAAAACAAGCCAGGGGGGAGTGGAGTTGAAGTTTCCGGCCTGCATCATGGCGCCGTTTGGTTTCTGCCCCATGACAGGAAGTGCGCTCATGACGCCTATCACGCTCTTGTTTGTCTTTGACACCTGGGTGATCGCCCTTGTTATGTCATACTCCAGGAGCTGTTCCCTCTCTGGTGAAAGGAAGGGAAGTGAAACGGTCTGATCCAGCACCTGTATTGCGAGGCCGAGATATATTTTGTCGCCGGTGTTAAGCTGCTGACCAGTGATTCCGTCCATGACAGCTGATTCTTCTGCGTCGGAATCGGGGGAGGGATCATATTTTTCAATGATGATGTTGCTGCCGCCGAACTGCTTGTATTCCTTCATGAGATCGAGAACCCTGGCCGCGTAGGTCTTGAGGAAGGCCGGCATGTTCGATGATTTAGTGTAATAGAACTTCATCGTCACCGGGGTGTCGAGCTTGTTCAGCACCTTGCGGGTGCTGTCGGAAATCGTGTAGAGTTTCTCCTCGGTCAGATCGCAGCGGACATTGAGTTTTGAGGCGATGAAATTGATGGCCGCGAATATCAGGAACAATGCGAAAATCCCCAATGCCGAATAAAGTATTTTTGAGCTTCTTCTGTTCATGTTGTTAATCCTATTTTTTTCCAATTTACCCTGAACTCAAAATCAATCTTAAAATCTCCAAATCACCAGATAATCCGTCATCCGGCGGCATGATTCTTGAGAATTATGCCTGTCGTGAAAAGCGAGAAGGCGATTACCGACACGAAGTATACGATATCCCGCAGGTCGAAAACACCCCTCTGCATGTTCGCAAAATGGGGCATTACGCTGAATGCGGACACTGCGTCGACAAGTTCGGCGGGAGCCCAGTTCACAAGCATGTCCGTCACGGGAGGCCATCCTGCGAGTATCAGGAATAGGCAGACGACCACGGAAATTATGAAGCTGACAACCTGGCTCCTGGTTATTGCGGATGTCATCCCTGCAATCGCAAGATATGTTCCGGCAATAAGAAAACTCCCGACGTATCCGCAGACGATCACGCCGTAGTCGGGCTTGCCGAGATAAGCCACAGTCAGGACCATCGGAAATGTCAGGACCAGTGCGAACCCGAGGAAGAGCCATGCCGCCGTGAATTTTCCGATTATGGCCTGGCTGCAGGTGACGGGCATCGTGAAGAGGAGTTCAAGGGTGCCCAGCCTTCGCTCGTCAGACCAGAGATGCATTCCGGCCGCGGGGACAAGAAAAAGGTAAAGCCAGGGATGCCATTGGAAAAAGCCGGCAAGGGACGCCTCGTTCATCTCGAAAAAGTTGCTTATCATGAAAGTGAAAAATCCGGTCAGGCCGAGAAATATCACTATGAAAACATAAGCCACGGGAGAGTTGAAATAACCGTAGAGCTCCCTTTTCACTATCGCCGTAATGTTTGATAAACCCATAAGTCCTCCATACTTAAAGAAACTTTATGCGGGCATTTCCCGCAATGAACGTTCAACATCCAACATTCAACTTTGAACATCGAATTTATAATTTCATTCGAAGTTGGAAGTTAGAAGTTGAGTGTTCGATGTTAAAAAAATCACGCCGCATCGTTCTTGGTCATGGCATAGAACACCTCGTCAAGCCGTCCCTCTTCAACTTTCATCTGGGACAGGTTCCAGCCCTGGTTTTTCACGACCTCGTATATTTTCCTGCGGACTTCGCCCCTGTCGGCCTGTTTTGAAGGTGTCACTCTGACAACCGCATTTGCGCCTGAACTGTCGCCGACCTCGGATATCGACACGCCGTCGACCAGTCCCAGCCTAACGGCTATTTCAGATGCGTTTCCGCCGGTAAACTCAAGTGTCAGCGCCCCCGCATTCTCCGATTTGCACTTCATCTCGGACGAAGTTCCGTCGAATATCTTCCGACCCCTGTCAATGATCAGGACCCTGGAGCAGACCGCCTCGACTTCCTCGAGAATATGCGTTGAAAGGATTACGACCTTGTTATGGCTCATCGATTTTATGAGGTTGCGGATCTCGCGTTTCTGGTTGGGGTCAAGACCGTCCGTGGGTTCGTCAAGGATGAGGACTTCGGGGTCGTGGATGATCGACTGGGCGAGGCATGTGCGGTGGCGGTAACCTTTTGACAGAGTATCGACCGACTGGTGGCGCACCGGATCCAGGAAGCATGTGTTTATCACGTTTTCGATCTTGTTCCTTTTCTTCCTGCCATGGAAACCGCGTATTTCAGCTGCAAAATTCAGGAAGCCGTAAACTGTCATGTTCGCGTAAAGGGGTGCGTTTTCAGGAAGATAGCCCATCAGCGACTTTGCCTTGACAGGTTCATTCTCAATGTCGAAACCGTCAATGGAAACCTTCCCCTTTGAAGCGGGGATGAAACCGGTTATCATCCTCATAGTCGTGGATTTGCCGGCCCCGTTCGGCCCGATGAACCCGAGTATTTCCCCTCTGGTAACATCAAATGAAACATCCTCAACGGCAAGTTTGCTGCCAAACCATTTGTAAAGATTTTCAACTTTTATCATAAGGAAAACTCCATTTTTGAGATGAGTCTATAATTTGACATGTGAAGCTTAAAAATGTTCCCCGGAAAGAAAAATATTTGATAAATTTTCTAACCGTTAATCTTAAACATCCCCCCTTCGCATCCGGCGCTGCGACACCGCCGGATGCGAAGGGGGGATGCAGACAGGGGCAATAGCCGACAATCTTTATTTCCTGCCGGACAAGCCGGCAGGGGATACGGTGAATGCCCAGTTAAACGGCTCCTGTATTTTTTCAATCAGCTCTTTCAAAAGCGCATATTCTTTGGATCCCTTGAGCCATTTCACCTTTCTCCCAAGTACACCCCAGATTTCAGGGTCGCTGCTCCTGTAGATGGCGACTGTCGGCATTCCAAGAAAAGCGGATAGGTGGCTCGCTCCGGAATCATTGCCTATATAAAGATAAGCCCCGCCGAGAACGTCGGCAAGGGCCGAAGCGTTTTCAGGTGCAAGTGTCTTGCCGGCGGGAAAGAACTTGACCGCGCCCTTTTCCATTTCAACCGGACCCAAAATGAATTTCACCTCCTTCTTGAAGTGCATTTCTGCGAACTTCGCAAGTTCCAGGTAGAAGTCCGGTGAATAGTTCTTCTTCAGACTACCGCTGCCGGGATGAATGTAGATGATATCCTTGGGAGTAAATAAGTATTCAGGTGTCAGGTCGACGGGATTAAATGAACCTTTCATTTTAAGGTATTTCAAAATTTCACGGATGTGAAATTTTGCGACATGGATTTTTTCCGCCGGAAAGGGTTCTACAGGTGCAAAATCACAGTTTGAATTCCTCTTAAGGAGTTCTGCGGTTTTTCGTGCATCTTTTAACCAAATGACTCCTTTTTCCGGACCGCCAAGCTCTTTTGGGAATATTCCTTCCTCAAAGAAGTTCGGCATGACCGGGGAATCCGAGTCATGGAATTCTTCCAAGATTCCGAGCTTTACCGCGAGTTTCATGTAGTCAGGACGACCGAGTCCGGTGAATTTATATTCCGGGAAATGCCTCCTCAGCAGGCATATCGCCGGCCACGTAAGGATGAAATCCCCAAGTGCACCGCGGTGGCAGATCAGGAAAGCCTTATTGCTGCTATTCATTATCCTCATTCCAATCTTAACGTTCTGTCAAATAGCCCCGGCATCTTGAAAAATCAAATCAAGAATATTATATTCGAACATGAAAAAGACACTGTCAGTATCAACATTCAAGAAAGAAGCATTTGAAGATAAGAAGTTCTGGAGGAGCAAGACTCCAGAAGAAAGACTTGATGCTTTGGAACAATTAAGACTTCAATCGGGGAATTTCCTATATGAATATCCAGCAAGACTTTCAAGAACTATTGAAGTTGTTAGAAAAGCACAATGTTGAATACATGATTGTCGGCGGTTATGCAGTTGCTTTTTATGGATATCCCAGGTTTACCAAGGATTTAGGTGTTTTTTATTCATTGACCCCCAAGAATGTTACTTCCCTTAAAAAGGTCCTGTCCGAATTCGGTTTCAAGGAAAACTGCCTTTCAGATGATTTGTTTGAAAAAAGCAACATCATCAAAATCGGTATAGAACCCGTCAGAATTGACCTTATTAATGATATTGACGGGGTTGAGTTTGCCAAAGCGAAGAAATCAGTTGTTAAGGGGAAATATGGAGACGTTGAAGTGACTTTTATCGGGAAGAAAGACCTGATTAAGAACAAGAAGTCAACAAAACGGCTTCAGGACAAGGCTGATTTGGATAAGCTGAGCTGATTGCAAAAGTGCCCAAAAAACGTTTTTCGGGAATTTTACACTTTGGAGTACATACTTTAGTATGTCTTGGCATTCAAAGTGTTACGCACGCTAAAGCGTGTACTCCAAATTTTGCAATCAGCTTAAAAGAGGCAATTTGAAATTGCCTCAAGCTTATCTGAATTCCGATATAAACCTTGCAAATAGGCCCAAAATATGATGCCCCTTATTAAGGGATTATCATTCAGCAGAATGTCTTTGCAAGCTGGTTGATGCCGCCGCAGATGATCACCAGGGCGATTATACGCCTGATCCATTTGCCGGGAAGTTTCACCGCTCCAATCCATCCGCCAGTCAGCGCACCTGCAAGTACGGCGAGCCAGAGCCATTCAAGGCGTGCGTCCACCGGAAGTGTGCCGAGACGGGTAAGCCGTGCGAGTATTCCGGCGAGCGAGTTCACAAGTATGAAAAGCGAGCAAAGGGCGGCTATTTCCTTGGCTTTTCCAATCTTCTTGAAGCTCAGAAGGGGAGCGAGGAATATCCCGCCGCCGATGCCGACTACGCCAGACAGGAGGCCTATTCCGGCTCCGGCAATCCCTCCGAATTTCCAAGAGACTTCAAGCGGGATCGCCTCGTCTTCCCTGTGAAACTTCATGAGCAGCAGGATTCCGGCCGATACAAGGCTGATTCCCAGAAGCAGAGCGAAAAGAGCCGGCCCTGTTTTGAACATTCCGCCGACAAATGCCGCAGGCACGGATGCGACTATCAGGGGCCACGCAGACTTCCAGCGCAGATACCCGGCCTTGAGATAGGTCCAGTGGCTCGACAGGACCGCGACAATGTTGCAGATCATTGCGGTTACCGCAAGACTGTCGTGATTTGTGCTTCCAAAGGAGAGCAGAGACAGATAAAGGGATGCGCCCCCGAATCCGACGCTGGCGTAAATCATGGCGCCGACGAAAAATGAAGGGAATAGCATCATTTCATATACCCTCCGTCAAGATCGACAAATAATCTTTTGAGCTCAGATGCGCTTAATCCGTTTTTGTTCTGAGGAGCAGTCTCCCGGACTTTAACCAAAAGGTCTTTTAGCTGTGTGTCCGAAGGCCGGATGCCGAATCGCTCAAGCGCTGAGCGCAATACGGATTTTCCCGACTGCATACCTATCAGGAATTTTGATTTCCGCCCCAGTTTGCCGGGTTCAAGCGGCTGATATGAGAGGGGGTCGCGTTCCAGGGCGGCGCAATGTGCTCCGCTTGTGTGCGAGAAGACGTTTGCTCCCGTGATCGGACGGAGGGGATTTGCAGGCAAATCCGTCTCGCGATCCAGGAGTTCGCTCAGGGATTTGAGTTTTTCAAGTTTTATTCCCGTCTCCTTTCCCAGAAGAAAATAAACTCCCGCCGCGATTTCCGCCAAGGGGGCGTTTCCGGCCCGCTCCCCCAGGCCGTTTATCGTCGTGTCGACACTTGTTGCGCCCGCCTCGATGGCTGCAAGCGTGTTTGCCGTGGCAAGCCCGAAATCGTTGTGGCCGTGAAAGCAGAGTTCCGTCTTGCCTATATTGGAAAGTATTTTTAGGATTAGACGCGTTGTCCCGTCAACAGTCATGACGCCGACGGAATCCGCCAGCCTTATCCTGTGTGCGCCGCTGAATGCGGCAAAGGCCGAAGCATCGGACAGCAGTGACTCATCTGCGCGTCCGGCGTCCTGGAATCCCACCGATACGAAACCGAAATTCGCAGCATATGGGATAATGTCCGCCATCGTGTCAAAAAGCCATTCGCGATCCTTGTTAAACGCATCAAGGAGCCTGTTGGACGCGGGAAAGGATATGTGAACGGCGCGGGTTCCGCAATTTAGTGCGGCTTCCACATCTTCCCGCTTCGCCCGGCACCAGCATGTCAGACGCGCCGCGAGGCCGAGAGAGACAAGATCCTTGATATCCCTGACGGCTTTTTTCCCCATCACCGGTATGCCGGCCTCGATTTCAGGGACTCCGGCAGAATCCAGGGCGACGGCTATTCTCCTTTTCGATTCAAGGGACAAATGAACACCTGGAGCCTGCAGGCCGTCCCTTAACGTCGTGTCGATTATCCAGATTTTCTTCATGTAAGTTTCCCTCATAGAAACTTTTTCCGCTCAAGCGGAAAAAGTTACAAGCGATCATAATAACAAATCCTCAACAGCCTCTTCCTTCTCCATTGCATCAAGAATCATGTCCACCTTTTCCTCGTCAAGTTCGCCGTACCACCAGCCCTGCGGATATACGACCATCACCGGACCCTTTCCGCAGACCTTCAGACAGCCCGTGCTTGTGACCATCGCGTTGATCCCGCGATCCGATATCTCCGTCTCCAGATGCTGGAGCAGGGCTGGTGCCCCCTTCTTGTTGCACGTCCCCTGAGGTTCGCCTGTGAGGCGGAAACTGTTGCACACCAAAATGTGATAATCAGGCTTTTCCATTGTCAATTTCTCCTTATTGTTATTTTATTTTTTTCCGCACTTTGCGGAATAAATTACTGGCATCCCTGTCCGCTTCCGCTGCAGGCGGCGCCGCATCCCATGAAGCGACGGCGCATGACGGCGGGAATCTCCTTCCCGTTGAATACAGCCTTCAATCCCTCTTCGACAAGCCCCTCCATCTCTGTAACTTCCAATCCCTTTTCAAGCAGAATCTTCCTAGGCGAGGGGCCTATCCCGCTTACAAGGACAGTCCTGCAGTCGCTCAGGATGTCCGCAAGATCCAGCCATCTTTTCACTCCCTCTCCCGAAGGCGGTGCGTTCCTGACGGATTCGATTTCAAAACCGCTCTCGCCGCGCCGGAAGACCATGAACTTTTCAGCTTCGCCGAGATGCTGGTTCACAAGAAGACCCTCCCGCGTTCCGACCGCCACATAGGGCCTGTTATCATCGGGACGCAGAGGCATCTTTGCGAAATCCGCAATGACAAGCTTGTCTTCCTCCTTCTCCGCTGCGCCGATCAGTCCGCAGGCATCCGCCCTGCACTGGGCGCAATGCGTCATCTGCGGAAGGATTTCTCCGGCTGCGGCACGCATGTCGTGAATCGTCTTTGCCGAAGGAGTCTCACGGTTTTCAAATTCTGAATCTTTCGCCGGAATCATGGGTGTGCAATTCATGATGTGCGCGCCGATGCCTTTGACCGTTTTCGCCACCTCCAAGACATGATCCTCGTTGATTCCGGGCATTATTATGCAGTTGACTTTGAGCGTGATTCCAGCCGCAACAAGTTTTTTCATTCCCTCTTTCTGACGTTCCCAGAGCAGGGACGCCCCCTCCACACCCCTGAAAGGTTTTTTGTCGGGGCGAACCCATGAGTATATCTTCGCCCCGATCTCGGGATCAACGGCATTTACGGTGACGGTTACATGGCTTACCCTGAGTTCGGACAGTCTTTCGACATTCCGGGCGAGTGAGAGGCCGTTTGTAGCTACGCATAGCAGGATGTTCGGGAACTGCTGCCGCACAAGCTTCAGTGTTTCAAAAGTGTTTTCCGCATCGGCCATCGGATCTCCGGGTCCGGCGATTCCGACAACTGTGATGTCCGGATTCTTTGCGTGTGCATACTTCAGATATGCGATGGCCTGCCACGGGGAAAGTATGGCGCTTGTCACTCCGGGCCTGGTCTCGTTCGCACAGTCGTAGCGGCGGTTGCAGAACCGGCACTGAACGTTGCACAGCGGGGCGACCGGCAGATGGATCCGGGCGTATTTTTTCCTGACTTCCGCATTGAAACAGGGATGATTTTTTATTTCCATGTTCTCTCCTTCCTATTTATATCTTTTTTCCTGAGGAAAAAAGATTCACATGTACGAATAGCCTATTTCAGAACCAGACTGGCGTTGTTCCAGAACCGCATTGACGATCCTGTCAAATAATTCCATCGCTCCGCGGTATCCCAGGATTAGGCTCCGGGGAGCCCCGAAACGGTCGTGTATCGGGAATCCTATCCTTGTCAGTGGAATCCCCAGTTCACGCGCCGTTGAAGATCCCTTGCTGTGTCCGATCATGATGTCGGGCTTAGCTTTTCGAGCGGCGTCTGCGATATTCGCAAAATCTGCGCCTTCAATGATCCGGGTTTCCGCGGAGATCCCGGGAGCGGCATTCTCGAGCCATTCGGCGAAGCGGCCGCTTTTGGAACCCGTCGCACAAAGCACCGGCCGCACTCCGATTTCCGCGAGGAAACCGCAGATTGCAACAACGAGATCTTCCTCCCCGTAAACTGCGGCCTTCAGCCCGAAAGTATATTTATGTCCGTCGGCCATGGCGTCAAGAAGGCGTCCTCTTTCATCCTTCAGTTCAATTGCCGCTGTTTTTCCGGTGACCGATTCAATGGATTTCACGAATTCATCGGTAGCACGCAATCCCAGGGGCCAACCAATCCTGAAGACCCTGCTCCCGTGTCTTTCCTGCAGGATATCAGAAGCGGATTTGTGTGAAGCCGCACCTGGACCGAGCTGGATTACGGCGGCGAATTCCGAGGCGTGACGGATTGCCTCTATGGGGGTTCCACCTTTGGAAAGAGGGGAGCAAGCGTCGGAGAGAGGCGCATCCAGGGTTTCGGAATAATCCGGCAGAAGCGTCGGTTTCGCGCCGCAGAGGATCGCCATTTCGCGCAAATGCCTGAGATCGGCCGGAGAGACAATGCCTGGGAGAATGAGAAGATGTTCGCCTTTGATCATGGAAGGCGGTTCCGTTGCAAGGGTGTCGACCATTGCCCTGACAGCGGCATGGAATCCCTCGGCGTGCGTGTCCTTGTAACTCGGAGTGGAGACGGTGACAAGTGCAGGCAACGTTTCCCCGTAGTGCGCGGCAAGATATCCTTTTATCAGCATTCCGACGTTTTCGCCGATTGTCTCCGACAGGCATGTGGTCGCAACGCCTATCAGTGCAGGATCATATTTCAGCCGGACATTGTCAATTCCTCTGCCGAAGTTCTGCATGCCCCCGAATATCGTGTCGGCTTCGGCAAGGCTGCTGGAAGCTATGTCAAACGGCTCCCTGAAATGGCTGATGACATATCTCCGTATGTAAGTGGCGCATCCCTGCGAGCCGTGCAGGAATGGCATCCCGCGCTCAACACCGCGAAATGCGAGGGATGCACCGAGCGGGGCGCAAAGTTTGCAGGAATTGCGGGAAGTATGTTTCGAGTCCTCCGTTGAAGATTCCGGTGTTCCGTCAGCCGCATCGTTCAGCGGGTTTTTCCATCCTTTAATCATATCCGGATTTTTCTTTAAGAGACTTTCAAGGTATTCAGATGATTTCGCCCCGGGCATCGGCACGCACTCCGTCTCTTTTCCCCTGATTGTGTTCCACACCGGGCTTGTGACGGTGGCATGGACTTCGCTGGCGAAGTGGAACATCCCCTCGAAACCGGCCAGCGGGATCTTCCTCTCATGATTGTGGTCGCAGAATCCGATTCCGAGTTTGTACGCAATCGGTCTTTCCTTGACGCCGCCGATGAAAAGATCCACATTCTTCTCCCTGATGAAAGAGGAGAGTTCGAGCGGATTGGAGTCGTCCACGATGATGGTGCCGTCGTCGCATATCTCCTTGAGCTGCCTGTAGTCTTCGGAGTTGCCGGTCTGGGATCCGACTACGGCGGTTTTCATTCCCAGCGAGCGCAGTGCACGGACAAGCGAAAACGCCTTGAACGCGCCGCCCACATAAACCGCCGCACTGCGCCCTACAAGTCTTTTTCTGAATTCTCCCAGTGCGGGCAGAAGTCTTGTGATTTCATCCTTTACAAGCTCGCGCGTCCGGTCGCAAATTGCCGCGTCGCCGAAGAAGTCGGCTATGTCGTAAAGCGCCGCAGACATGTCCTCTATTCCGAAATATGAGACGCGTATGAACGGAATGCCGTATTCCGCCTCCATTTTCTTGGCGAGCGGGGACATGGAACCGGAGCACTGGACGATGTTGATCTTTGCACCGTGTGCGCGCCTGATCTCGTCAACCCTGCCGTCCCCGGTGATAGTTGCAACGACGCGGACACCCATCCTGTCCAGATAATTTCTGATGATCCATGTTTCACCGGCAAGGTTGAATTCCCCGAGCAGGTTTACTCCGAATTCCGGAAGCCCCTTGACGTCGCCGCTGCCGATCAGTTTCATCAGCGCATCGCAGGCGGCGGAATATCCGTCCTTCTTCGTCCCTTTGAAACCTTCTGAATGGACAGGTATGACTGTGATGCCCGTCTCCGTTGCGACCTTGCGGCACACGGCCTCTACATCGTCGCCGATCACTCCGACAATGCATGTGGAATAGACGAAGGCCGCCTTCGGCCTGTAACGTTCTATGAGCTCGATCAGGCAGGAGTAAAGTTTCTTTTCGCCGCCGCGGATGACTTCCTGCTCCTGAAGATCGGTTGAAAAGCTGTTGCGGTGGAGCTG
Source organism: Victivallales bacterium (assembly GCA_041662825.1). Taxonomy (GTDB): domain Bacteria; phylum Verrucomicrobiota; class Lentisphaeria; order Victivallales; family GWF2-50-93; genus GWF2-50-93. Next base: position 12,802 of record JBAZRS010000059.1, read on the forward strand.
CGGCCCGGAAGAGACGGATCCGCGGATGTCCCAGGTGTAGGCGGCGCAACCGATCGGCCCGTGCACGAGATGCACGGCGTCCGCAATGGGATAAAGCACCACGCGGGATCCGCAGAACACGCACGCCCTCTGGCTGACCGATCCGGCGGCGCTTGCCTTGGAACAGGCTATGTCGCCGGTCCCTTTGCCGCTGCGTCCGACCTGGTTCTTCCGCTCTTTGAGTAATTCAATCATAAACTCAAACCTTCTTCCATACTTAACTGAGGTTGAAGGTTTGCTTAGCAACGCCCGTGCCAAGGGGTGCGGACGGCATAGAGGGCAGTCTGCTTAACATCTTTGTAAGTGGCCATCCAATAAGAAGATGTAAATAAGGGTGTTTTTGTGAGAAGTGCTTGTCCGGTGACTGTGACAGTGATATTATTCGACCGCCAGGAAGTATTTATTCCCCGAATCCCACCGTTTGGTAGGAATGCTCTGGTTCACGACATACCCGCATCCGAATATCTTTCAGGAAGATCTTAGTTTTCGTGATTTTTCAGTTTTATCTTCAGTTAATAGCAAGGGTGCTCTAGAGAAGTATGTATTATATATTTCATAAGTACAAACGACACCGCAAGTCCACAAACAAGTTATAACGAATGCAAGTTTTATACAATAGCAACAAATAAATCATCAGTTATATAAGCTGGAACATCCTCGTTTCCTTTTGTAAATATCTTGTCAATATCAGCAGACGGTGTCCGATGCCGTCGATCCCGCAATCTTAGCCAAGCATTGTGCAATATGATTTGCTCATTCTTTGTCAAACCAATATTTCCTAGAATATGAGAGTCTTGCTCGCGTAAGAAGGCTAAATCATCTTTTATCTTTCTAAATCGGTGATCTGCTAAATTAAGTTCACATACCGAGGCGTCAATTATTGGCACAAGAAGTCGCTCTATTTCTGAAGGCACAAGTTCGAGAACTCCGCCTCCATAATGACGGCCTTCCAACTCAGCCGTAAGGCATGTTAAGCTATTTACAAATCCAAGCACCAAGGCGGATGGCGTTATGTTAATTGGTTGTATTCTATAAGCTGTGTCAGTAGTATAGGCTTCTGCTTTATTCAGAACGAGGCGTGGATAGTTGTGTGCTCGTTTTAACATAGCAATCGGTGCAGTGTAGACTGATGGCACCTTGTACCAGCATCTCCTTGTCCGACACTTAAAGCGCTTCTGCAGTTGCTGACTAAGCCCTATCTCAAGATATCGTCTTACGTTGGAAGGGAGTTGTTCAATATTTTCTTCCTGAAACCAGAGGAAATTAGAAGGCAGCCCCAATGATTTGTTCTCTTGAAGATCGTCCGACGTGAATACCAGTCCTTCCACATGATCGCTCCGACCAAACATTGGGTGTGCCCATTGCTGCAATGAGAACTCTTCAACCGTTCTGTCTGGCACTAGAAAGAATTTATTGGCACCTGTTACAATTCCGACATCAACTGATGCAATCTCCGAGAAGCATTTGACATCGGGGGAAGTGCGCAACTGCGCGAGCAGTTCACGCTCGTTAGAGGTCAAGAAGAGCGGCATCCATTTGCCTTCTATGGTCGCACCATTGGAATATGATGCTTGCTGGTACTGCCGTTCAGGATCTTTGGAAAGGGACTGCCGATCCGAAATGGAAATAACGCCAACGCCTTTGCTTTTGTCTGAAATCTTCCGCTTCTTCTCGCCAAGAAGGAGCACGGTTCCTTGAAGGGTATCCTCAAACCATATTTCTTGTGGATCTAACAAGAGAATTTGCGAACATTGCGTCGCAAGATATCGTCTTAGAGA
>JBAZRS010000060.1:0-1283 GCA_041662825.1 Victivallales bacterium
CTATTTTCATCCCGCGGCGGAAGTATAAGCTCTTGTTGGCGATCAGGTACAGCGCCTTATCGACTTTGCGGGACGAGACATAATTGCCGTTCAGCTCAAGTTCGCGCACCTGTCTGATGTTTGACCTGTCCCGGATGTCGTAGACAAGAGCCTTCACCATTTCCCTGGGCCAGCAGTAGGCTGGCATCAGCATCGGCATCGGCATTATCCCGACTCTTCCCTTGTTTACCGGATAATCCCAACTCCTGCTGGCGCTTCCGATTACAACAAGGTGATCTTCGTCAACATAGATCTCCTGAGGTGTAAAGCCTTTACCCTCGTAATTCAGGGTGCATGCAATTTCCATGTTTTCAGGAGGAAAAGCTTTTGTTATGACAATCCTTTCCCTGTTAACTTGATAAATGTAAGTCCCATCAGTTTTAACAATGTCCGCTTCGTCAACACCTTCAACCTGCACATTGGTCTTGGAATAGTCCTGTGCATTCGGCGCGTCTGCTGTTGCACTCCTCTGTACGCTGGCAAACGCAATAACCTGAGGCAAGCCGGGGAGGAACACTATTCCGCCTCCATAGTTTTCGGATGAAGACGCAGCTTCCAGAAGGCTCTTCAGATTTTCATATGACCCCACTGCCGGCAGGTCTTCCTGTGATGGCACGGGAAGATTCGTCGGCAACACGGCTGAAACAGCCTGAGTCGCGGGAGCGCTGTTCCCGCCCGCTTCAGCAACAGAAGCTTCCGCCGCCACAAGCTTGGTCGTCAAACGGGAGCCTCCACCTTGCCGGACAGGAGTCAAGACTGTTTTTCCCGGCTGCTTGTCTGCATGTTGATTTTTCACGCCGCCTGCCGGTTTTCCATCATCCCGGAGCGGAACGCCTGTTACCGAGGAAAAACTCCCAATGTTCTTATCTTCAGGTATGGAGAGCGATGGGCCAAGATGCCTGTCGGAGAGAAACACACGCCCATTTTCAACAAAAGGAACGGCATCATCTGATTTCGTCTGGCTGTCAGCGACGTATGCTTTTTGATCAATAACAAAGGTGGATGAGTGCCTTTGTTCGGTTGCGACAGGATGAAGCCTTAATATAAAAAAAACTGTAAGGGCAAGCAAAAAGACTCCAGAAAAGATAATTTTTTTCACAGTTGTTCTCTCGCGTTGTGGTATTTTGATTTTCATATGGTCAAAAAGATAGCAATAGGCCGAGCACAAATCAAGGGGAGCTCTAAAGATTGCCATATGGCGCAGAAATATCTACTCATCGTTTTTTCTTCCCTTGATCGGTTGG
>JBAZRS010000060.1:1293-14561 GCA_041662825.1 Victivallales bacterium
CCGATCGATCTGAGAAAGCGCCAAATTATTCAACCAGCCAGAGGATGGATGTGACGCCGCGCGGATAGTATTTGCTGCCTTTTGCGATGCCGTTGATTATCTGGTCGCTCCAGGCCCAGTATCCCGTATCGCTGTTCACAAGCCAGCTTATGTGCGCCGCGTCGGCTCTTGCTCCAGACTCACCCCATTTGAAGCCGAGTATTTTCCTATATACAAACTGGCAGAGGTAGTTTTTGCTGAGCCAGGTGTTGCTGCTTGTCGATGAGATCTTCCAGCCTCCGTCGTCGCAGAGGCAGATTCCGGGCACGAGCACAGTCCTGATGTGCTGCTTCAGCACTTTTACGAGATCGGAGTATTTCCCATTTTCCTTAAGAGCTTCCGGACATCCAGTGAAAAGCGGGAATACAAGCCCCTCTATTCCGGGGATTATCTTCGAATCGTTGCCTTTCTCGAAGACGGCGGGAATATATCCTTTCCCGGTCTGCTTTGACACAATGGTCTTTGCGCAGAGTTCGGCCTGCCCGCCTGCGATATTCGCAAGTTTTTCCCTGCCGGTGGAGACGAATATCTTTTCCAGGGCGACATACGAGGCCCATGATTTCACAGCAAGGTAAAGGTTGTTCCTGGACTGTCCGAGCGAAACGTCAAGACTGTCATAGGTCGTGATCTCGGTGCCCTGCATCGTCCTGCTGCTGTCCAGGGCCATGACTCCGTTCCTCTCTTCAGGAACGGGATTGTCGCGGTTCAGCATGCTCGTAAGGCATTTTTCAAATATCGCAATGTTCTTCTTCAGCCATTTCCCGTCCTTGGCCCCGTTGCAATAGACGGCGCCGCAGAGGATCCAGTTGACAAGCTGTTCGTGCGTCATCTGTGAAAAGCAGCCGTCCAGCCCGTGCTTTTCATAGCAGGAATAGCCGGGCCTTGTGAAGACATTGTTGTTTCCCATGTCATGAGTGAAACTGATTCCGCCGGGATGGAGCTTTGACTCCCCGTGAAATTTCACCTTGTCATGATAGCTGTATCTGGAGACATAGAGGTCGAGTACATTCCTCACGGTCCACGGGTTCATCTTCATCTCGAAGAAAAGCTGGTCAACCGTGAGGTCGAAGGTGTTCAGCATCCTGTATTCACCCTCATTGACTATCCAAATCGGCTTATTCCCCTCCTGCAGGAGTTCGGTCGAACCATAATAACTCCTTACGGCATGCGCCATCATGAACTTCTGATCTTCGGAAAGTTTGGATTTACCGATCATTGCATCTGCGATATCCGCAGTTTTCCTGTATTTGGAGAAATTTCCAAGTGCGAAATTCGCAACTTCTTCGATCTTCCTGTAATAGCGGGTGTAGAGATAGCTTGTCTCTATGCCGGTGCTGGCAATCCCTCCCCTGTAAAAGCAGACAGCCGCCCTGTATGTCCTCTTCACTCCTGGAGGGACAGTGAAAACCACTGCACCGACCTGTCCTATTGCGAATCCGATGTTCTCCATGATCTCCGGGCTGATAATTTCCTCTATGGAGAATGCCAAAGCTGAATAAGCGTCCTTCTCTGCGGTGGCTATCGCAGTGAGCGCACCTTGTCCGACACCCTTAATTTTTCCGCCAGTTGTATCGTCAAGTCTCCGCATTCCATAGTATGGATCACTGCCCTGATACCCGAAATATGCGCGGCGCGGAATCCTCCCTTTTGAATTGTCTACTGTGATTTCTACGAAAACCGCAGGAATCACGGCTTCCTTTACATCTGCGGATTTCGCAGAATCAGGGTCGGGGATGGCCTTGAACGGGGAATATATACTGAAAGTCAGGTCTCCGGCGGACCAAGTGTCGCTGGCCGCCTTGAAATCCCGGCGGATCTTTTTTTGTCCAAAAGGTATAACTTTGACCCTGCTGTCGCCTTTAGGAGAATCCTCTTCGATGTCATATCTGGCTTTTTCATCCGCCGTAGATGCGCTGAAAGGGAGGGCTTCAAAGACATTCTTCCGTTTCGATTCGAGGCCGATGAAGACATTCTGGTCGGCCGGTCTTGTAAGTTCGAGTCCGAGACCGCCTTTGGCCCCTCGGTATCCGAGGGTGAAACTCGCAAACGCCCCCATCGGAGAATGATGGGCGTTGAAGAAAATCTCTTTCATTGTACCGCCTTTAAGGATATTTGTTATTCACATCTGGGCGGAAAGATAGTCAGAGGAGGGGAATAAATCAAGGAAATACGGAACAAATACACAGGTTTCAAATTTCCACCCCAGCGCAGTTTCCAGCCACATCTTTTATCAAGTGTTGGAGACTGGGTTCAATCACCGCCCATACTGGCTTTTGAAGGTATCACAGTTTGTGATACCAGTAAATCAGGCTCGGAATTATTAAGGTGGAAAAGACAGTTGAGATTTACCGAAAAGGATTTATATTGGCAGTGGAATCAAACAGGAGGATATCTCATGTCAGGGAACGCCATTACAATAAAGGTGCCGACCAACAGGACTTCCGTAGTCGCATTGCGATCTGGGAAGATACCGCATGTTGTCGCACATGGAACTAAGATCAAATCAGTCGTTGACAGGGCCAGGAAAAGCGGCGTAGAAGACCCGATCCTCATGTTTGTCCCGAAAAAGGGACATCGCTACATCTACTGAAAAGATTGCCATGCCCAAATATACATATCCCCTTGTAAAGTATTCCTATGATGACGGAACCATGGAAAAGTTCGCCATTCATACCTTTGTCCCGGTTAAAATCTCCAATCCCAGGACAGGGCAATCCAAGAGAATCTACGGTCTTGCCGACACCGGAGCCGACAAATGTCTTTTGCCAGCCGACCTCACAATGGAGCTGGGGCACAACCTAAATGGTGTCGGCGTGAAGGGTTCTCTTAACATCGGGATCGAGCAGAGGGAGGTTCAGGTCTACCTTCATACATTTAAAATCGAACTCCTGGCGCCGGACGAGATGACATCGGTATGGTCATCTCCTGAAATTGAAGTCGACTGCTCGGAATCCGATCCGCCGGTTCTTCTTGGAGCATTAGATTTCCTCAGGAATTTCAAATTGACAGTTGATTATTCGAATGAACAGTTAATTTTAGAATGGTAGCGATTTTCAGGAACGCCACCATCTTGGTGGCATAACGGATTAACAGTGAAACAAATAGTGCCGGCAAGATGCCAGCGTTCCTCAAATTTCACCAGCTTCCCGTATCAACCCGTGCACAACTTCCAGCATCGTCTTTTGTCAATTGCGGAAAGCTATCCCCTTTCATAAATTATTTTCCTGCGAATTCCGCAATAACGGAGCACTGGCATCTTGACGACAATAATTCTTTGTTTTTTGTCTTTGAAATTGCTACAGGAAAGAGTATATTTTTCATAAACGGAGATAAGCAGAAAATGTCAATGACACTTACACAGTTAGAATCAGAAGTTTTCAAGCTTCCGGTGGACGAGAGAGCCGTGCTTGCGGATCACATCATTTCCAATCTGGATTCAGATCATGAGGTGAAATGGCTTGATGAAGCCGACAGACGTTATGCTGAATATCTTGCTGGCAGAATGAAATCAAGACCCGCCGGAGATGTCCTCAGGGATGCATTTTCCAGAATCAAAGCTTCAAAATGAAAAAGATTGCCTTTTTATCCACTGCTGAGGATGAGACGATTCAGTCCGCACTGTTTTATGAAAGTCAAACAAATGGACTCGGATCAGATTTTCTCACAGCAGTTGATTTCGCTGTCCAAAGCATACATGACAATCCTGAACTATGGCCAGTAATCCGAAATCACGTCAGAAGACGTCTCTTAAAAAGATTCCCGTTTGGAATTCTATACAGGATATCTCCGGATGAAATCACTGTTATTGCCGTAATGAACCTTCACCGCGATCCAGCTTACTGGTTCTCAAGGATATGATCAAAGAATCTACAATTGCGAATTCCGCAATTTAGTTGCGGCAACCAAACACCGGCTTCCAGTCTCAACCCGCGCACAAATTCCAGCCTCGTCTTTTGTCAGTTTTGGGAGAGCCTGACTCCGAAGCCCCCTATAGGTTCTTCGTCATGCCAAGATTGCCTTTACCTTTACAGACGGGGCATACAACCATCACTTTTTTTACAGTATTGTTACTCTTTTCGACACTCTCGACTGTAAAGCCTGTTCCGTTGCATCTTTCACATAACCTCTTTTGCCAGGAAGAGTTGGGAACAAATTTCTTCATATTCGAAACCTCCGGTATTGTTTCGGCATTTTCCGGACGATCCTTGGACAAACATTTCATTCCGCAGAAAGATGCGATGATCAATATTAAGATTAGGAATTTAAATTTCATGTTGGCTTCCGTGCTGACAGGAATTTTGATTTCCATATTGATTGGAAGATAGCCGGTAATGGAGCATAAATCAAGGAAGCCAGACTTTCAACTCCAGTCTTCACTACCAGCACTCAAATTAAGTGAGAATATTTCTGCAATGAAGTAGGTGGAAGCTTAGGCAAAGACTGGACAAGAATTTGAACTTCATATTCTGGCGGATAACTTCTGAAGTTATAAAAACATTACCATAGGAACAGTGACAGCCGTGAAACGAGACTGTATATTCTGGTGGCGTGTGAGTCACGAATGAGAAAATTCCTAGGCTATTCGGTTACACGTTCAAAATGAAATTTGGTAATCATAATGCAAGGGCCTTTCGGCGGCATGAAAATAATAAAAGGAAGGAATAATGATTTGGATATTGTTCTACTATAATTCACTGCCTGATATGCCAGAGGGCTGCATTTTATTTTCACCTGAAGTCATGCATCGAGACTTTTTTAAGTGCAACCCTTATAATACAGGCCATTATCAATATCCACAGTTTGAAACGCTGTCCTATGATGAAGGCTGCCATTATAAAGAAGTCAATAATTTCTTAAAGAAGGCTGACGGGGAAAAATATGTTGTTTTCTATACGAGGCATACAAATTTGGAGGGGACATTCAAAAACAAAGTTATCGGTTTCTTTAAAGTAGGCGATTGCTTTGTATTACCGAAAAAGGGGTTCTGTGCATCCGATAAAGTATTACTGCCAAAGAATCAAAGCATTAAAATAAATTATTATTCTAGAGGCGTTCCTGTAAGCTGGGGTTCGTCTCCTGTACGAAATAAGATTTTCCAGACACTCACTTCTTTAAGAAAAAATAACGGCGCTGACATATCATCAAACTATAAAACTGAAACGCAGAACATGATGAAACGCCTGCAAAATTTCGCTGGACGAAAACAAATCATTGATATTTGCGAAAACTGTAATGTCAAGAAACAATGCTATTGGGGAAAGTGTTCTGCGCAAAATAAAGAGAAAAAACTAAAAATACTTTATGACATGAAAGCATCATGTTAAATGTGCTGTTAAAAGAATTGCCGCAAGATGCACTCTCTTCGCCGCTATGGAATCAAAAGAGCCAGGGCCTCATCTTTTGTCAATTGAGGGAACGTGACCCGTTCTTCTTCGCGCTAGCTTTAATTTTCATGCCCACGTTTACAGGAAAAGTATTTGCAGGGACGAGAATCTTTAGACGTGGCCGAATTGTACATCGGAAGAGTCTCAATATCAGCAGTTAAATCCTTATCCACTTCATAAAATCTCCATTTTATAGAATTAGCAACCCCAATAAGCCCAGGATAAAGCAAAGATGGTTCAATCCCTATCATTGTTAATCCTTTAATAACATCATATCTGGGAATATCAATGTCATATCGTACCCAATATGAGTTGTGTGTGATTGGCTGAGTTTTAACTTTCACTTCATTTAGCCATTCATCTACATTTAGGCTTATCTTACTAGGCACCAAAAATACAGACCGTTGTGCAGACTGCCTGTCGTTTGCATATTTGGATTTATAGAGACCAACAAAATTCAAATCATTTTCTTCCCCTATTTTATATTCCTCAATGCCGGGGTTGTCTTTAGCATTTTTTGTTTTATCTCTTCTGATATCTTTGGTATGTTTTTTTATGGACTGAAGATGAATGGCGTGTATACAGACCTTGCTATTATTATCACATCTCGGATCTGTAACTGCAAAGCATAAAGCATAAGTAGGAACAAGCGTGAAATCCAGCATTCTTGTCGGTGTTCCATAATGTTGCATTAGTGCCAACCATGACAAATCATCATTGTCTTCGGGCAATTTATTTAAATATAAGTGGGCTGATTGCTTAAACTCCCGGATTGAGTGCTTTTCGCGTCGAGATTGTTTGATTTTATCGTTAACGCTTATATCCCTAAAATGTCTTGTCAGTGATGTTTCTAATTTCCATGTCCGGTCACTATGTCCCCGAAAAATCCAGCCACCCCTTCCTAACATGCAAAACTCATCAATCAACTCACCAAAGGAGGTAATGCTCTTAATTTTAGGTCTCTCATTATTCATCTTTACTTCCATTAAAGCCATGTTGAAATTGTCAATGACTTTACTCGCTTACTGATATGATATCAAGAGGAAGGCATTTGAACTTAAAAGGAATATTAGCGATACTTCAGGATTACAGGACAGGGATAAGGATTAGGTATGCGGAAAAGGATGAATGACATTGTCTTTCCAGATCGAGAGCCAGATGAACTTACAAGGAGCTCTGGTCACAACTCAGCGCCGTAACACCACACCGGCCTAGTCATTTCAATAGGCCCTCAGCGCGACAACAGCAGACGGAATCCGAAGTTGCGGTAGTTACTCAATGCGCTGAACTCACAGCGATATGAAGAACGCAGAAAGTCGGGATAGTAGTCGTTCCACGACGCCCCACGCCAAGCATCAAAAGACAAATCAGATGAAGACTTGATCGTACATTCCCAGACGTTCCCTCCGACTCCATACAATCCCCAGTCATTCTTCCAGCTTTTCTCAACAGAGCAGGTCACCTGAAAACCATCATTATAATCGGATATTTTATCCAAGGCTCCAACCCCTTCCTTCTGTCCAACCCCTTCCTGCCCGTGATAATTCCCGTATTTCGGCGGCATTCCGTTTCCCCACGGATATTCGCGGTTATCCCCGCACTGACAAAATGTTGTCCATTCGTACTTTGTGGGCAGACGGTAGCAGTAACCTACGGGAAGCCGTCCGGCTTCTCTTTCTCTGCAGGTCAGCCATTTCGCATATTCGCTGGAATCATCATAATTCACATATACCACAGGCTGACGATCCCCGTTCACCGAATATATAGCATAGCTCTTGCTATCATGATCCGCCTTAAACTTCCGGTATTCTCCATTTGTAACCTCATATTTTCCAACCCAGCAATTCAGCGCCTTTATCCAGATGAATTCCATGCCAATGTCAGGGATTTTCCAATTACTGTTGGAAACAGGAATGGAATTGGTTTGTTGATTTGGGATTTCAGATTTGGAATTATTACTTGAAATAGGCGGAGATATGTTTATACCTGTGTTTTGTTTTACTTCAACAATTGGAGCGTCCATGGCGAGGCGAATACCAACGAAGTCAATCCTGTCTTCTGGCGTACCCCCGATGCGGAATGCCGACCGGCAGTACCATGCGTTTCCGCCACCGCTGCGGATCACCCGGACAGAACCCGAAGACACCCCGGTAGGATCCGTTACGCTTCCTGACTTGTAATCCCCATACCAGTCAGAGCACCACTCTAATATATTGCCGCTCATATCGTAAAGCCCAAGTTCATTCGCTTTCTTCTGACCAACAGGATGCGGCGCATCAGCTCCGAGGTTATTACCGTACCATCCAACTTCGTCAAGATTATTGCTGCCGCTATAAAAAAAGCCTTTGCTCTTGTTACCGCCCCGAGCCGCAAACTCCCACTCCGCTTCAGTTGGCAACCTGAATCCCGCGCCAATTTTCCGGCAAAACGTCTGGCAATCATTCCAGCTCACAGTCTCCAAAGGCGCATCCTTACCGAAATATTTGCAACTTGACGGATTGCTTCCCATCACCTTTTCCCATTGACCCTGAGTGACTTCGTATCGGCCGATGTAATAAGGCTTGGTCAGTTTCACGCGATGCTGAACTTGCCCCTTGACCCGGTCTATATGTTCCCCTTGTCTGACAGCCTCTTCTTGTTCCTTAATCGTGCTTCCCATCATGAATTCACCAGGCGCAACATATACCATCTCAATACCTGTGTTTTTGTGACGGATCCCAAGAGGCAGCCCATTCGTGTCGGAGGAAGGGCCAGTCACAACTTCGAAGCCATCGGGTATCCGCATATCCGATTTCAGCGAGGATATCTCTGTTTTTAAATTGGCAATTTTAGTTTTTGATAAATCTGACAGATATGACATGTCTGGAGAATCCGATATATATTGGAGAAAGGCCATTGCAGAATCCACTGCTTCAATTAGTCTGGCAATATTTAGAGAATGATTTTTCGCCTCAGAAAGCAACTTATTCACTTTCATCTCAGTTTCATTCCATGTTGCTTCGCTTTGCTTTTTCTGGATTTCCAGCGCTTCCTGTGCCTCTTTCATGAATGAGGAAGCCAAGCTGTTTTTCTCATATCCCGGAATAGAATGTGCATTTTTGAATGCCGCTTCGGCAATTACCCAGTCTTTCCTATCAAGAGCTGATTTTCCTGCATTTATCCATGCGACATGATCTCTTTGCCTGATTGCAGTTTCATTATCCTCGTATCCGGGAACTTTCAGTGCCTTTTTGTAAGATTCCAACGCTTTTTCAAAATCCTTATCCGACAAGGCCTTTGTACCATCGGAAATTGCATTATTGAAAGCATCCTTGTCCTTCTTACTTTTATCTAAAAGATAACCCTCACGTTTTTTCAAATGGGCTTCCTGCATGAGATTCTTTGCGGAGGTGTCATTATGATAGCCTGGAACTTTGAGAGCATCATTGTAAAGTTCTATAGCTTTATCGTAGTCTTTGCCTGAAAATGCAATGCACGCTTTTTCGTAGTATGAACTGTAGGATATATAGTGTGAAATCCTGTTGACAGCAATGGTGATGATGAAGATTGAAAGGGCTGACAGCAAGATAATGGCAGCGAAGCGCAGTTTTCTTCTGAACAACCTGTCATTTTCCTTTACAGCCTCAGCATACAAGGTTTGAACCTCGTCTGAATCATACCTATAAAGAAGAAATTTAAGGAGAAACCATGCCTTTCCGTACTCTTTGGAGGCAATACATGTCTTAGCATCTTCAAGGTTCCTCAAGCATTCAGATATTTCAAGATTGATCTTTTTCTGCAAATCGGATGCATCCGGATAATCCGAGCACAGACCCAGCAATTTCTCCAGAATCTGTGCGGCTGCTTCCGGCTGTTTATTGGTATAATTGAGTTTAACGGCTTGCTCATACAGTTGTTTCGCCTCATAGATAATCGAACCTGTCTCGTTGCGAAGTTCGCTCAGTCCTTCAACGTCTGCACCGAGTCCTTCCAGTTCGGCAAGCACTTTGTTCAACTCATAATATCGTCTCCCATTAATCAATGTTGGAATCTGCGCCTCAACTAAATTACTTGCCTTTCGAAAGCGTTCCTCCGCATCTACTAGAATTGAGGCAATCTCGGGATATTCGCCCCATCTTGACTTGGATGCCATTTGCAGAAGAAACAGAAAATGTCCATCTTTGAATAGATTTCTTAGTTCCTCCAGTAAATTATCTCTCTCGGAAGAAAGTTCTCCAATTTTGGATTGGATGTCCGTTCTATCCGGCAGTACCTTGGATACTTGCTTAAGGAATTCGATGTGCTTAATCCCTGACGACGGGAAGATTTCAGACGAAAGGGCTTTTTCATCCCAGAGGCTGTTGAGTATAGCATGTACAGGCAAAAACTGAATATTTCCGCTCCCAGTGTCTGAGATATTGGAAAGGGACTCCTCAACTTTTATTGCTGCCAGAAGTATTTCTGTTGCCGCCACAATGTCGTCCTTCTTTGCCGATGCCTCATCCAATGCTTTTGAAATTGATTCTTTTAGTTCGATTATCTTTTTCTGCTTTGGAATGTCAACACCACATTTCCCGCAAAATTTCAAACCAACGCGGATTTCACCCTGACAGGTTGGACACGCCTCGTATAAGGATGCACCGCATCCGTTGCAGAACTTATTATCTCCGGAATTTTCCACTCTGCAAGCAGGGCATTTTCCGAGAATTGTAGATGGAACAGGTGTCCGGTATCGTTCTTCTTTGACCTTTTCAGCTGAAACAGTGACTTCCTTCGGCGCTGAAGAATCATGCCCCATGACATCAAGCGAAGAAAGGAAGTCCGACATGGTCTGGAAACGCCGTTCTGGAAGTTTCCTTATTGAGTTCTCTATTATCGAATCCCATTTCGGGTCGCATCCGAGTTCGCTTGGAAGATCCCAGGCACCCTCGGGAAATCCGCCCGTGAGCATTTCATAAACCATCACGCCAAGACTGTAGATGTCAGACCTTGTGTCAGCCTTGGTCGCGTCCGTTCTCTGTTCCGGTGACATGTACTGAGGAGTGCCGATTGACTCACCGGTCATTGTCAAATGGAGCCGCTTGGTCTGCTCTTCGCCCAAGATCTGTGCAATTCCGAAGTCAACTACTCTCGCCGCAGAATGCTCGTCTATCAGTATGTTCGACGGTTTTATGTCGCGGTGTATGATTCCCTTTGAATGGGCATAAGCCAGTGCACCTGCAATCTCCCGGGTGAACTTAAGAACGCTGTTCCCTTCAAGCTTGCGCTGATTTATGAGATCCTGAAGTGTGACTGTGTTTCCATTCTTATCTGCGACGTATTCCATTACGAAGTAGTATGTGCCGTTGACAGATCCCCTGTCAATTATGCCGCCAATGTTTGGGTGTCGCAACTGCGACAATGTGCCAGCCTCCCTGTCGAAACGCTTTACAAATTGCGGGTCTGAGGCGAGTTTTCCGGGAAGAACTTTTATTGCGACACTGCGTCCGAGGGATTCTTGGACAGCCTCGAATACGCTGCCCATTCCGCCTTCACCTATTTTCCGGACAATGCGGTAGCCGGGTATGGAAATTACCTCGTATTTCTCCTGGAGTCGCTCTTTTGTAGCTGCAGACTGCGGAACCATGGTGAGGGCATCCGAAAATGAAACCACGTTACCGCACTGACAGCGTACTGCACGCACGGCGAGATCCTTCGGTGCCTCTATGTCTTTACCGCATTTCGAACAGTTATACATCAAAGATTTCCTTGTTGTGATATTTCCATCAAAACCGTTTTTTCATGAAGGCATATTCAAGATTGCCTGTTACACGTTGTTTTCTTAAGTTGGAGTACAATCTTTAGCTTGCATAACATCTTGAAGACAAAGACAAACTAAAGTTTGAACTCCAACAAAGCATCTTTACAAAACAACCGTTCTTGCATTTTATCAATTGATTCCATTATTAATTTTCTTTAGCCTTTCCAAGCGTTCAGCGGTGTATGGATGGCTTTGCATGAAGTATTCCATATCCTGTAACACCGGCGACATGTCGGCGGAAGTGGCTGTTCCCGATTTTTTATTCATCTCCTTTTCAAGAGCGTTCAGTCCGTCAAGGAATGAGAGAAGCTCTGCCCTCTTATAACCTATCTTCAAGGATACGCGGAATCCGAACTCATCCGCTTCGAATTCCTGATCTTTCGTATAGCAGTTAGTAAGCGTCTGGTAGCCTAGTTGAGCTATAGCAGCGATATCTGATCCCACAATTTTACGCGCCGCCATCATTGCCCGCAGGCGGTCAGTTGTGTGACGCAACTCCAGATGGCCTATCACGTGTCCGAGGCACATCGCGATGTCAGTTTCGGAATTGAAGCGTTCAAGCAACGCCCGCGTCACATATACATAGCCTCCTGGCGCGGCATAGGCATTTATTACCTTCCTATCATCAAGTACCGCCATTTTGTAGATGATGTCCTTCCTGTTTGCCAAAGGAAGCAGTTTGTTGAAAACTGCAGAGGCTTTTTTCGTAAGAACGGTGTCTTTCCATTCGGGAGTATTTGCTCGAATCATCTTGTCCATTTCGGCCCCTATTTGCTGTTCCTCCTCAGAAGTTACAGGGGGCAGAAATCCCTGTGCAACTTTGTCTGTTTCCCTTATTACCGTCGTCCCAAGGTCTAACATTATTCCGACAGGAGACTTGTAAGGAGAATTGTCTTCGGACGCGGTTTTAGTGCTAATGTCTTGTGAGGGAGACTGTCGAGTAGTCACATTCTTAATGACATCGCCTGTTTTTCGAAAAATCTCAGGAATATCTTCTTTTATGACTTTTTCAACAGTTTGCTCATTTTTTTTTCGCGTCTGTTCCATTTCATAATGGATAAAGGAGATGATTCCTACAAAGCCGAGGACAATCAGAACTACGATCAGGGTTAATTGTCGATTAGACATAATATGATTCCTTTCTTTTAGATTTTGTCGGCGCACTCATCGGTTCACATCCTTCTGTCGCAAGATCAGTCCGGACAACATTATAAAAGCCATACTAAAGCCTAGGATAACCAGGATGTCAACGGACCAGTTCCCATCCTTGACGTTCAGCGTTGTACGCATTTTGCGGTCAAGAGCAAGCATCATGGCATCATTTTCCCAGAACAGAACTATTGTGCCTGCGGCAAGCGATTTTATGATTCCTGGCAGTGCGATAATCGCACCCGCCAGGATTATCTGCGGAATTACTGCGAGTATCGCAAGGGATATTGCCTTGTCATTATTGTCGACCAGTGAGGAAATGCAAAGCCCCATTCCCATTCCCCCTAGGGAGGTGGCATATAAGGTCAACAATGTCTTCATGAAATCCATTTCCAGATGCACTGAAGGATAGACAATTCCCAGCAGGACAATGCACTGGAAGAGATTTATTACTGCAAGTACGGCGACCTTTGACAGGAGATAGGCGGGTATTTCAAGATTTATTGCGCGTTCCCTGAGATAGACTGATATTTCCTTCACAATATCTTTGGCGGCGTTGATGCATCCGAAGAAAAGCACGGCAATAGCCATTATGAACGGAGCAAACTTATGGGCACTCGCCTTGATTTCAAGATTTTCCAGATCCTGAAGTCCGAAGACAAGCGCAATCAGGATTCCTATCAGGAAAGGGAAACCCGCAATCAGTGCCAAGTTTCTCGGATCCCTGCACATAAGCTTGATGGATCGGGCTGTGTAAATACTGAACTGTCGGAAATTGGCGGATAGCACTTCCATCATAGTCGTGTGGCGTCTCTTTGATATCGGAGCGATGTTGCCGTCCTGACTATGCATTCTCGAACTTACAAAGTTACGGAAATATGCGGAGTTCGCAAACTTTTCACTCCAGAAATTCGAAT
>JBAZRS010000061.1:0-6826 GCA_041662825.1 Victivallales bacterium
TCACCCTGCTCAGCACCCTTTTTCCGGAGATCGCGAAAAAGCAGATCAGGAAATCCAGAATGAGCACCGATCTGGAGAATCCTATGAAATACTCCTGGCGCCAGGTGAGTATTATTATGAAAAGCAGGGCTGTCGAGACCAGGTTTGCCAGAAATATCTGCCTCAGATCATGTATGCTGACATATCTCCACATCCCGCTGTAGATTCCAAACAGGTAAAACACCAGCAGTTTGACAAGAACCACAAACGGCAGTGCGCGTTCGAGGGAGACTATCTCCTTTGCCGGAAACTGGAATTCAAAACGCAGGTAGAACGCCAGAAGGAAGGAGAGGGCGACAGTGAATGCGGAGGTGACAAAAACAAAAAAAGTCTTTGCCGGAAAAAGCCTCACGACAATTTCCTCAATCTGGCTGTTCATCCAGACGATTGCATTCATGTTTTTCTTTGACTTCGGCAAACTATTTCCCTCCCAGAATGCTTTTCAATGCGCGGCAGATCCTGTCAAGTTCCGACTTCTTGAGCCCCGGGAATATCGGCAGGGAAAGGCATTGGTCGAAAAGCCTCTCGGCATTGGGGAAATCACCTTTCTTATAACCGTATTTATCCCTGTAATACGGATGGAGGTGAAGCGGGATGTAATGGACGCTGGTGCCTATGCCGTTTTCCTTGAGCTTTTCAATCACTTCGTTCCGGTGTATGCCTGTGACTTTGCTGTCAATCCTGACCGCGTAAAGATGCCATGAATGCATGGACTCCTCTTTTTCAGAAGGAAGCAGAAGACCCGGAACGCCTTTCAGCTTTGATCCGTAATATTCGGCAATCCTTTTCCTTTCCTTCATGAATTTGTCGGCCTTCCTGAGCTGATGAATCCCTATGGACGAGGCGATATCCGTGAGATTATATTTGAATCCGGGCTCGATTATCTCGTAAAACCAGGAACCTGATTTTGTAAACCGCTTCCATGCATCCTTGCTGATGCCGTGAAGGGACATTATCCTCATCCTGTCAGCCCATTTCTCATTATCCGTGGTAGCCATTCCCCCTTCACCGGTGGTGATGGTTTTGTTCGCATAGAAGGAGTAACAGGCTATGTCCGCGCCTCTGCCGGCCATTTTCATCTTGCCGGAAGAATCCCTGTAGTACGCCGGACAGCAGTGTGCGCAGTCTTCAACGATGAACAGATTGTATTTCTTCTTAAGTCTTACGGCTTCATTGACATCAACTGGATTCCCGCCGAAATGGACCGGGATCATCCCCCTCAGCGGGCCGTGTTTCTTAGGAACACCGGCAACTTTTCTCCCGGCTTCCAGGTCCTTGATTATTTTTTCGGCGTGTGAAAAATCAATGTTGAAGTCGTTTTCATGGCAGTCGACAAGGACTGGAATGGCGTTGAAATATCTTACGACCTCGGCGGTCGCAGCAAATGTCATTGCAGGTACGAGGACCAGTTCCCCCTCTTTCAGTTCAAGCGCCTCCAGGGCGAGGTGGAGGGCCGCCGTGCAGGAATTCAGCGCAATTGCGAATTTCGCACCGGTGTATTTGGCGAATTCGGCTTCGAACTGCTTTGTGCGCATGCCGGTTGTGAGCCAGCCCGATTTCAGGCATTCCGTTACTTCCTTGATTTCCTCCCTGCCGATCGCCGGCCTGTGGAAATTTATAAAATCATATTTTTTTGTCATTTTAAGCTTTCCAATTTACCTGTTAATTTTTCCGGGACGGAAAAATTTTCTACGATGTTCAGCCTTTCAAAACCACAAATATAGTTCCAAGCAGGATTTTTACATCATTCATGAAGCTGATCCTGCCAACATAATCCTCGTATATCTGGAGTTTCCTCGGAAGAATCGCATTCCTGTATTCCTCTTCCGGATTTGCGGCTTTGGCGAGAAGTTCCTCTTCGTTGCGAAATTTTATTGAGGCGGGATCCGTAATTCCCGGACGAACAGCAAGAATTTTGTCCCAGCGCGACTGATAGAGTTTAATATATGTTTCCACTTCCGGCCTGGGACCGACAAGTGACATTTCACCGGTGACCACATTGATCAGCTGCGGAAGCTCGTCAATCTTTGTCTTCCGGATGATTTTACCCGTCCGGGTTATCCTCGGACAGGAACCGGCATCGAAATCCTTCCCGTCCGTCTTCTCCTTTACCGTCATCGAACGGAACTTGAATATGTCGAAATATTCCCCGCCCAGTCCTCCGCGCTTCTGCCTGAAGAAAACAGGCCCCTTTGAATCCAGTTTTATAAACACGGCTATCAAAAGGAAGAGAGGCAGCAGGAAAAGGAGAGCAATTCCTGCAACTGTAAAATCGAAAATTCTTTTGAAGAAATGTGAATACATTGAGCCAATTGCAAAATTGACGAATTTAAGGTAGGGACGGCTCGCCGAGCCGTCCGTAGTGAGATGGCGGTTTCGGACTTCGGTGAGCTCAGTCGAACCGCGAAACCGCCCTACCTTCGCACTTTTGCAATTTCCTCCATTATTTTATAAGTCTGTCAACTATTTTTGAGGCTGCGTCGCCGTTTCCGTATGGTTTGGCGCTGGTTTTTGACGGTCTGTTCTCTGCGAAATCCGCAAAGGCGGCAATTATCTTTTTCGAATCGGCCCCGGTGATTTTGTTCCATCCGAGTTCCACGGTTTCAATCCATTCCGTCTCCTCCCGCATTGTTATGCATGGAACCCTGTAGAAAAACGCCTCCTTCTGAACCCCTCCGGAATCTGTCAGGATGAATGAGGCATGGTTTTCAAGGAGAATCATCTCAAGATATCCCACAGGCGGAACGAGTCTGACGTTGCCTGAAAAGGAAAGCCCGTATTCCTTTAAAAATTTCCTGGTTCTCGGATGAACCGGATAAAGCACCGGCATCTTTTCAGATATTTTATTTACCGCTTTGACTATTTCCGACAGACATTTCTTGTGGTCGGTGTTTTCCGCCCTGTGGCATGTGAGAAGGGCGTAGTTGTTCCTCTCAACTGCGAATTTCGCAAATGGATCATAGCGTTTTTCCGCCAATTCCGCAAATTTCAGTGAGCAGTCGAACATGACATCGCCGACAAGCACTCCGGTTTTGGAGAGGTTTTCCCTCTTAAGGTTTCCAATGGCGGTTTTTGTGGAACAGAAATTTATTGTTGAGAGGTGGTCGGCGATTATCCTGTTGATCTCCTCTGGCATCTTCTTGTTGAAGGAACGCATGCCGGCCTCGATGTGGGCGATGGGAATGTGCAACTTTGAAGAGCAGAGGGCACCTGCAAGGGTAGAATTGGTATCCCCGTAGATTAGCACATAATCGGGAGCTTCATCTTGAAGCACCTTCTCGATTGACGCGAGCATTTTACCCGTCTGGACCCCATGGCTTCCGGACCCTATTTCAAGGTTATATTTTTCATGGGGAACATTTAGTTCCCTGAAAAATATATCCGACATTCCGGGATCATAATGCTGACCCGTATGGATGATTACTTCGTCAATGGACTTGTGTTTTGCGAATTCCGCAGAAACAACAGCCGCCTTTACGAACTGCGGCCTGGCTCCGATTACAGTGCATATTTTCATAAAATCTCTTTTGGTTTATTTTCTGTAATATACGGTGTTTATGTTTTTCTCGCTAAGTGAAAAAAACAAGTGAAGAGTCACTGCCTGATAACAGCAATGATATGGGTGCGGAGAATCGGGAATAATGTCTCAAGAATGTCGGCGGTAAGCATCGAATATGGCGCTATCGCCCTCGCCAGGGGAGGGGCGAAGGTGATTTTCCTGAATTCGCATTTCCAGGGCGCGAAAAGGGCTTCAACCTCATTTTTCCCTATGCCGTGCACATCGGGATTATTCGGGCTGTTGTATATGAAATCATACCAGAGGATGAACCCGTTCTCCCTGCACACGCGTTTCATCTCGGAGGCTATTTTTTTCCGTGTATCCGCATTTTTCACCGAGGTGAATACGGTGGATTGGAATACTATGTCGAATGACTCTCCCTCCCATGGGAGTTCCGCCGCATTGCCGTGGCGGATGTCGGCACCCAGGATCCTGCGTTTTGCGAATTCCGCACGCTTGCTGTCAAGTTCGATCCCGGAGAGGTTCTCGGGCATGAATCCGAAAGTCTGGAATTCGGCAAGCCACTGCCCGTTCCCGCATCCGGCCTCGAGAAGCCTGACCTTTTCCACGCCGTCCGGATATTTGGCCGCCAGTATCCTGCGGATTTCGCGAAGCCGCCTCTGGATCATGAAGAACGCCGCCGGATGCAATGGTGAATATATGTTCAAATCAGCTTTTCCCTTTTGATTTTTTACACGACACTAAAACTGTTTTTTCTCAGGGGCATTTATGGAGTGACAAGTATTGTATTTATCATCACTATACATGAATTCTTTAGCTGCTACCACGAAGGGCACGAAGAACACGAAGGTTATTTAATCTAGCATTACCGGGGAAATACTTAAAAATAAATACCATCTCCTGTCTTTTACTTCGTGAACTTCGTGTGCTTCGTGGTTATAGTATTCATCAAAGTTTTGGAATTTGTCATGTTTTAAATTGTGTAAAGCCTATTATAAGCAAATGACTTTTTGTATAATATAATGCGATTACATTAGACACAAAGGGCTATTAGATTAATTAAGAATGCTCTTTAAGTTTACTGAGAAAATCTTCCGCGAGTTTCGCGCGGTCGTAGAAGTTTACGACAAAATCCCTTCCTTTCAAACCCATTTCCCTGCGGCTTTCCGGGGGAAGATCCGATAATTCCAGAATCGCGGCTGCGAGTTCCGCGGGATTTTCCGGCGGAACCACTTCGGCGCATCCGCTCTTCAGTGCAAGTTCCGCGCCTTCACCTTTCCCGCAGAATATGAAGGGGATCTGCCCCGCCATGAGTTCAAAGATTTTCGAGGGACGGGCACCCTCGAAAATCTTTATGTCCTTGAGGGGTACTATTGCAATGTCGAACTGCGAAAGCAGATGAGCCATACTGTCTCTGGGTACTGAATCGAAGAACTTTAACGATTCAAGTCCCATGTCTGCGGCCTTTTTTCTTAGTTCCTCCTTTTCAGGGCCGTCGCCGAAAAACATAAAAAATATTTGTTTGTCCCTGAGGAGATTGGCGGCTTGGATTACCTGCGTGAGCGCCTGTGAGCGGCCATGATTGCCCGCATATCCTACTATGAACGAGTCTTTCGGGATGCCGTGTGATTCTGTGAAATTCGCATCTTTCGGCTGTTTTGTGAACATTTCAAGATCGACACCGTTGGGGAAAAGGAATGTCCTGGCTCCGGGATGTCTCTTCTTGACTCCGTCAACTATCCCTTCCGTCTGACAGGACACCAGTACCGATTTTTTATAAAGGAGTTTCTCAAACCATTCCAGGAAGCTCAGGGCAGGGCCTTTCCTGATCATCCCAAGCTGAACGGCGCTTTCCGGCCACAGGTCGCTTATGTTCATAATCAGTTTTGCGGATTTCGCAAAACTCAGGAAGAGGGCGGTGAAACCTAGAAAAAGGGGAGGGGATTCGCAGATGAGAAAATCCGACTTCCCTAGCTTGAAGAGACCGGAAAAGGCGGCCGATTTGACAAAGGAAAAATAGCATGCGAGCTGCCTGACAGTGCTTTTCTTCCTTGAAGGCAGAATCCAGCAGTGTACTACTTTGACCCCGTCAATAATCTCTGTGATAATAAATTTTCCCCGGTAAGCGGGGAAAATTTTTCCTGTGGGATAATTCGGCATGGCCGTAAGGACGGTCACCTCATGTCCTTTCAGAACCCAGCGTCTCGCGAGGTCGTGGAGCCGGTTCTGCGGCGCCCCATGCTCAGGAGGATAATATTGTGTCAATATTGCAATCTTCATTTCATACGATTCCTGTTTGTCATTTTTGATGAGTGCATCAAAAATGACTTCATAAAGTTCATAAATTAGGACTGGCACTGTGACGAAGCCAGTAATCCATGCTGAAGAGCCTGAACATCCTTGTTGCGTCGAAGGCGCCGTCTGTGATTTTTGTTTTAATGTCCCGGAAATCGTCGGCGATGAATTCAGAAACCGGATGTTCCTTCTCTGAAGCCCAGTCAGCGAGATATTTATTCAGCACACCGGATTTCATCCATTTGTCCTGAGGTGTTTCAAAGCCCTTCTTGTCCTTTCTCCAGTAGATATCATTGGGAAGCTTGGAGTCCATCGCCTTTCTGAAAAGATATTTTGTCCATCCCTTTCTCATGTTCATTTCCGGATTTACTGAAAGGATAAGTTCCACCAGGTTCACATCAAGGAACGGAACCCTCGATTCAATTGAGAACGCCATCGAATTCCTGTCCTCCCATTTCAGTAGGCGCGGGAGATGTATCTTGAAGATCTCGGCCTTGCGATATTCGCAAGGCGTCAGGCTCTGTGCCTCCCTGTGCCACTTGAGTGTCTTTATCCCCTCAAGCTGCCCCAGATACTTGGCGTTTATGGAGAAGGGCAGGGTCCTGGAGTCCCTTTTCCTGTATTCCGAAAAATGGGAGAACGCCTGTGAAAGAAGCTCTGTGTTGCCTCCGAACAATGTTCCTGCTGAATGTTTTAAGATGGGAAAAATATTTTTACTCCTGTAAAAAGATTTTAACAAGAGGAAATAAGAAGGCCAGTAACCCGAGAAAAGCTCATCGCCCCCCTGTCCGTCCAGCAGAACCGGTATTTTCTCCCTTCTTGCGGCCTGCATGATTTTATACTGGGCGTACATGCTGATGCTGCCGACAGGCTCATCGTGCTGACCCAGGAATGCCGGAAGGTCGGCAAGGAATTCATCGGCATTTGGAAACACCTCGATATGCCTGCAGCCCGTTTTGGCGATGATGCTCC
>JBAZRS010000061.1:6836-14560 GCA_041662825.1 Victivallales bacterium
TCATCGATCCGGGGATCGTCAAAGCAGGCGGAGAAGGCGTTGAAGGTATGAGACGGCTGAAGCTGTTTCATCTCGACGAATATCGAGGACGAGTCGAGTCCGCCGGAGAGACAACCGCCCACCGGTACGTCAGACCTCAGGCGGAAATTTACCGATTCGGTGAAAGTATTCCCGATACGGAATATGAGTTCGTCTTCAGAATATTTCCTGACGGATGTATTTTCCGGAGTCCAGAATTCTTCAGGTATCAATTCGGGGGAATCGAGATCAATCTTTGCACAGCATCCCGGCGGAAAAGCCGTCACGTCCCTGAAAAAGGTTTCCGGAGGCATTTCATAACCGGTGACAAGATAGGAAAGGCAGGCGTCAATATTCGGCGCCCTTCTGAATCCCGGAAGCTCGAAAAACTGTTTTATTTCAGAAGCGAAGGCGATTATTCCGCCGTTCCTGTAAAAATAGAGGGGCTTGACCCCGATACGGTCCCTGGAAACAAACAGAGTCCTCTTCCGCCTGTCAAGAATTGCAAACGCCCACATCCCGTTGAATTTGGGAAGGCACTGTCTGCCCCATTTCCTGTAGGCTTCAAGGATGACCTCTGTGTCGGTATGGGACTTGAAAGCAACACCTTCTCTTTCAAGTTCTTTCCGGATTTCCAGGTAGTTGTAGATCTCCCCGTTGAATACTATCGCAAAATTCTTATCGCTTGAAAACATCGGCTGCGAACCGGCATCGGACAGGTCGATAATTGAAAGTCTTCTGTGACCGAGACCGACAAAATACTTATCTTCCGGTGTTTCCGGAAGCCCGCTCGAGTTTGCGAATTTCGCAAAACCCCGGCTGTCGGGCCCCCTGTGCCCGATGCAGTCCGTGAAACGGGCGAGGACGCTTTCATCAATGGTCTGGTTTTTATCTATGATGCAGGATATTCCGCACATGGTGGACTCTTTCCGTTTCCTATATTTCCTTGTTAATTTTTCCGTCTCGGAAAAATTTTCTTATTGGGCAGAGAATGTTGGATATTCAGAGTTGCGATGTTCCCGTACGCGTCCAGGAATCTGGCGATGTTTTTTCTGAAATTGAATTTATCGTTCACGAGCTCGCTGTTTATTTTTGTAGCGGTCTCCCTCGGAATGGTATTTTCCGCAGTTTTAACCATTATATCGGCAAGGGCTGATATTGTCGTCTCCGCATTTATAAGCGTTCCGTTCATTCCGCTTTCAATCAGCATTCTGGATGCTGGCATGTCGGTTACGATGGGGAAAACGCCGCACGCGCAGGCTTCAAGAAGGGAACTCGATACGCCTTCGGATTCAATGATGGAGACATAGATGTCGGAGTTCTTCAGAGTGGCTGCAACTTCCTGCGGGGAGAGCTTGCCGGTGAATTCCACTTTCCCTGATATTCCCAGTGCGCTTGCCAGGTTGATCAGATTGTTTTTTTCAGGGCCTTCCCCGATGATTTTAAGTTTTGCGTGCGGGATATTTTTGAGGACATGGGAGAATGCTTCTATGATCCTGTTGATTTTGTATTCCGGGAAAAGAGACCTTGAGGAAATGAAAACAGGATTCTTCGCTTCCGGTTTCCGGGCGGACAGGTTGAAAAGACTTAAATCTATCCCGCGATGGAGGACGAGAATGTTGTTTTCATCAGCACCCAGCTCTTTGAGCCTGCCGAGCATGTTTTCGCCCCAGGCATGGATGAGATCGGCCTTGCGGATGGCGCTTCCAGCAAAGAATTCGAGTATTTTCTTCCTGAACAGGTTGGGCTTCGGCAGATATGTGATCTGCTCGTTCTGGGCGGCGAGTACAAGCGGGTGGAATCCGGTGCACGAACATAGGTAACCATAACTGGTGATCCGGTAACCTATCAGTATGTCCGGCTTGTAGCTGGCGATCAGACTGCGGAGTTTGCGTGCGGATAGAAGGAAGTTAAGTCTTGCAGGAATATGCGGATTGCCTATGGCAAGCACCCCGTCGGCATTCTTCTCCGCCCTGACAGAGGCGATAAGGACTTCGGCTCCAAGTTCCCTGAATCCCTTCGCCCAAGCCAAAGTGTTTGCACTTTTGTCGTCTGCGCAGAGTAGGATTTTCATGTTATGAACTTTGCGGGAACTTATTTATAGAAAGACTTGATGGATTCCGCCACGTATGCGATCTGCTCATCAGCCAGTTCAGGATAAATCGGCAGGGCGACAGTTTCCGCTGCGGCTGTTTCTGATTCCGGGAAATCGCCTTTTCTGTGGCCGAGATCCTTGAAGCAGTTCTGTTCATGGAGGCTGAGCGGATAATAAATTTCCGTGCCAATGCCTTTTTCCGTGAGGAACTTCCTCAGTTCGTCCCTCTTCGGTACGCGTATCACATACTGGTTGTAAATGGAAACGTTGTGCGGTTCAATGTGCGGTCTGATGATGAAATGCATGTCTTTAAGGAGATTGTCATATTTCGCGGCGTTGCTCCTGCGACCTGCGGACCAGCCGTCGAGATGTTTAAGCTTGATCAGGAGGATTGCCGCCTGAAGGGTGTCAAGGCGGAAATTCCCGCCGACGACCTGGTGGTAATATTTCGGCTTCGACCCGTGACCCCTCATGATTTCGAGCTGTTCGCCCAGAAAGGCGTCCTGAGTGACGATCATCCCGCCGTCGCCGGCGGTGCCAAGGTTTTTCGACGGGAAGAAGCTGAAGCAGCCTACAGTTCCTATGGAACCGGCTTTTTTACCCTTATAGGAAGCGCCGATGCTCTGGCATGCATCTTCGATTATGAAGAGGTTATACCTTTTTGCAATTTCCATGATCGGATCCATGTCCGCGACCTGTCCGAAAAGGTGGACCGGCATTATGGCCTTGGTCCTTTTTGTGATGGCCTTCTCGATCTTGTTCACGTCAATATTGTAGGTTTTCAGGTCGATGTCCACGAAGACGGGTTTTGCGCCGACGCGCCAGATGCAGCCGGCTGTCGCAAAGAAGGTGAATGGTGTAGTGATGACTTCATCTCCGGATTTGATGCCGAGGGCCATGAGGGCGCAGAGGATGGCATCGGTGCCGCTGGAAACCCCGATGCCGGATTTGCAGCCGGAATATGCGGCGATCTGCTGCTCAAGCTCCTTCACCTGAGGACCGTTGATGAACTGCTGTGATTCGAAAACCGCCTCGACAGCATTCATGATTTCATTTTTTATCGGATTGAACTGAGCTTTTAAATCAAGCAATGGAACTTTCATTGGGAAACCTCAAAAATTAAAGATTATTAACCATCCGTCTTCGCAAAGTGCTACGCCGTGACAGGCAGAACACACGAATTTCACTAAAAGGGAAAAGTATATTAAAAAGTCACGCTTTCAATTTATTCTATCCAGTTTTCCAGCTTAATGGATTCGAACCGGTTATAATGTTTGATGTTTCCGGTTATCAGTCTGCTGCATTTCTGTGAACAGGTTGAGGCGACAATAATATCGGCATCTGGTAGCATCAACCCTTTTTCTCTCAGCTTTGCTTTTAGCTCTCCAAATTTCTCCATGATCCCATTGTCGCTTTGAATTACAATTAAAGTTTCAAGGAAATATTTGATAAGCCTTAAATTGGATTTAGGGTCGGATGAATTGAATGCCCCGTAATAAAGCTCTCCGGCAGTAATGAAGGAAACAGCAATGTTTCCGGAGTTCCTTTGCATGTGAGATAAAACCTTGCTGTTTCCCCTCAGCAGTTCAATGCAGATATCAGTATCTATAAGAATCACAGTTTTATATCTTTTCCTATAGTTCTAGAAGAATAAATGTCATCAATGATATCCCTGGTGTTTCGCTTGTCCTTCCATTTGCCGGCAAGCTTCTTCCAGGGCTCTTCCTTCAAGTCCGTCTTTAATTCTGAGGATGACATGCTGTTCAGCCCGTTCTCCATGATGACAAGAAGCTCATTATTCAGGCTTCTTCTCTCTTTAATCGAAAGAATCCTGACAGCCTCAAGAATTTCATCCGGTATGTTTCTGACTGTTATTGATTTCATTGGTTACCTGTGGTTATAAAATATAACTGTTGTGGTTATACAATAGAGGTATCATGGTTATTTTCAAGTAGATGGATTAGGTTCTTTTGCCGTGGGGGCTTATCAACAGAGACCATATCATCTTTTGTCAATTGCGGGGGCCTGCCCCCGCTCCCCACCTCGTTTACTCCGCGATGACCGGTATGGTCAATGTGTCGCCTTCGCGGCTGATCGTCAATTGCAGCGTATCCCCGGGGTTATGGTTGCGGACAAGTCGGAGGGCAGCCTCAGAGTTCGCAATCGGCTTGTGATCGATCTGGGATACTACGTCCCCCGGCCTCACGCCCGCCTTGGTGGCCGGACCTTCAAACACCGACTCGACAACCACCTGTCCTTTTCGGTCAGCGAATTTTACTCCGATGCGGGCTATGAAATTCGCCGTCACATCGAGTTGGCAGAGCGTCATTTCGCGATTGCCGCGCGCAAAGTAGGGGGTCGGATTCTGGTGTTCTGCATCAATAGGGCATTTGAAGCCGTATGTCACTTCACCATCCACGGGCAGGTCAGAGTTAATCAGATTCAATACGTTCCCCTTGGCGGCATCAAACCAAGACACTTGCAGACCGAGCGGCTTCTTGGCGTCGGTGAAGAAATAGACGTTCAACTTGGCGTATTTCTCATGGCGGAATTGCAGTTCGATGCAAAAAGGATCGGATTCGAGGTTCGCCACTACTATGCGAAGCGCTACCGGCAGTCGCACTGGGCGCGGATACCAGAATAGGGCAGCTTTCTTGCCTTGGTGGCCGGGCACTTCAATTGGTTTCAGAAGAAGACCGCCGCGCTCCTTGTCCAGCGCGAATGCATCTATGGACTGCGTTTCGCTAATGAAATCCCCGACGTTGGCGAATGTGGCAAAATCGTGTAACACTTCAGTTCGACCATCTGGCAGACGCATGATAGATGCTCCGTTAAGTAAAGCGAGCTTTGACGTTACGCCTTTGGGCGGCGTGATATGCGCCTCGCTGTTCGTCTGACAGTCGACATGCAGTGATCCCTTTCCGTTGGCATCTACCTTCAGTTCGATGAATCGGACGGAGATTTTGGCCGGCATCCCGATAGCTGAAGTGGGTTCCTGGGTTGTTGTGTTGGTCGTCGGAGTAACGGTCTTGCGCACTTTCTTTGGCTGTTGAGCATCTTGGGCCATCACCAAATTAGCGAATCCTGCGACTATTATTGCCATTAACGCGATACGCATGTCTTCCTCCTCCTTACACTATGCTCAAGTATCTCGCGGAGCGAGATTACATGGAGCGGCCTGGTTAAAAATCTATACTTTAATTTTTCTTTTGTATTTACGTCAGGGGCTCCGGCCTGACTTTGGACTGCCCCCTGTACAGCTTTGTTTTATATTTTTGGCGACAATATTTCGTTCTAAAATCTGCCTTATACGTGATATATGATGCCAAAAATGTAACCGTTAAGCTGGGTCTTCAGCCTCATAAGTAGGGCGCTTTTAAACCGCCATTCTAAACTCTTAAGAATTGTCGGGCTTAAGCCCAACATACTTTTATTGCATGAGATCATAGTTGTCCTCATTAATCGGAGCTTAGCGGTTACCATTTTATTGTTTATCCCGTTGTTTTTTCATAGGGGATATAGGGTGTCCCCAGTTTTCCTCTTTTACACTTGTTTTTGATGCTAACTGTTTAAATTTACGTCCCAAAATTTTCTGGGAGATACAATTTTTGCATTAAGATATGAACCAAGGACAAGGAGATCCTTGTCTCCGGTAATGATAAAACGGGCATTTGAAGGTTTAACTAATCCGAGAATAATTCTGTCATCGGGATCCCGGCAGATATCGGATCTGATATTTTCAGGAACGTGAATTTCCGAGCAGCTGAGAAGCATTTTCAGGTAATCGTCTGCAATTGTCTGAGGGACATGTATCTTTTTTATAAGTTTTTCTTTAACATCATCAAGGATTTCTTTGCAAAGAATAATCTGGTGCTGTTCGAGGCACAGTTCCATTACGGCTTCACAAAGCCCTCTTGATGCGACAGCGGATATTGCGACGTTAGCGTCAATAATGACCTTCATGACAAAGTCTTGAAAATATCCTCGTCAGTTAACAGTCCTTGCGCTTCTGCAAAAGGTAGGATCTTTTTACGGATGGATCGAAACTTCTCCGTCGCGATGTATCGGCGAAGCGATTCTCTTACAATGTCGCTTGCAGCCTTATGTTCTAACTGGCTTAACTGATCAAGTTCTGATTTAAGGCTGTCAGATAGTCTTATGGTCAGAGTTGTCATAGTTAAATCTCCTTTGTAAGACAATGTAATGCACCGATAATATTTGTCAATTATCTCGGGTGTTAGTAATATATAAATTCCGTCTGGAATTTATTTGAACTCGTCATAGGTCTTTTTCCCGAGTTTCTTGTCCTCGGGCAGGGGCTGGTCTTCATCCAGATCCAGGCACTTCAGGACGCCGGGCTTGGCTTCCTTGTATTTATAGCCGCTTTCCGGGCAGGTCATGACACCGTTTTTGTCTGGATTCTTGAGAATATGCCCGTGGCGGCTCATCCAGCCTTTCTGTTTAGCCGGAACTCCCATCATGAGGGCGTAATCGGGAACATCTTTGGCGACAACGGCGCCTGCGGCGATGAACGAGTATCTGCCGAGGGTTATTCCGCAGACTACCGTGGCGTTGGCGCCGATCGTCGTCCCGCGTTTGAAAATTGTTTTTTCATACAGGGAATGCCTCAAGACCTGGCTTCTGGGATTGGTGACATTTGTGAGAACGCATGAAGGGCCGAAGAAGACATCGTCTTCAACTATGGCACCGGTGTAAATGGATACGTTGTTCTGGATTTTGATATTGTTCCCCATCTTCACGCCGTCGGCAATGCTGACATTCTGCCCGATGACACAGTTTTCCCCGATCTCAGCGCCTTTGTAAATATGGGAGAAATGCCATATTTTTGTCCCCTTCCCGATTTGGGCGCCGCTGTCAATGATCGCAGTGGGATGGGAGTAATATTGAAGTTCCTTTGCATCGTTCTGCTGTTTTACCGGGTTTTTCGACTGGAGTTCGATGGAGGTCTGGCATTTCTTGAGGACTTTCAGGACCCGCAATCCTTCTTTTCCGGACGTGAGGGGTTCATTGCCGGTTTCAATTGCCTTCAGGAATGCACTGCATTCGGCTTTGAGAGGTTCCTCCCATATGTCGGAAATTATGATGGCGGAGGCGTCGGCCTTGTGCGGGACAGGCAGTCCGTTTTTCCATTCGATCGTATGCGAATAGAACAGTAGTTTCTCGTCGGTGGTTTTCGTGTCTTCGAAGACAAGCATGCCTTTTGAGCCGATGACGACCAGCCGCTGTTCCTTGAATGGGTTAAGCCAGCTTACAAAAATATGTGCGCCGACACCTGACGGGAATTTCAGGTTTGTCATGGTGATGTCCGCGATGTCGGGGTTGAGGAAACTGCTGCCTGAGCAGTCAATGTAAGAGGGTTCTTCTCCGGTGAGTCCGAGGATGAGGGAAATATCGTGTGGTGCAAATGACCAGAGGATATTCTCTTCGGTGCGTATTTTTCCGAGATTCAGCCTGTTGGAATAGATGTATTGAAGTTTCCCTATCGTGCCTTCGGCGATGATTTTCTTCATCTTGATGACCGCCGGATGATAATGGAGTATGTGCCCGACAAAAAGTATTTTTTTCTGGGTTTCTGCTATTTTTATGAGTT
>JBAZRS010000062.1:0-14533 GCA_041662825.1 Victivallales bacterium
CCACGAAACACACTAATCACACGAAAAAGGTATGAATGCAGTTGAATGTTATTCCGGTACTGTTCCATAATCAAATATAAATTTTTTCGGAGAAAAAAATATGAACAAATACGTGCGGCAGATACTGCCTTTTGCCAGCCTGATCCTGCTTCTGATCGTGCTTGCCGCGGTAGTTCCCGACAAATTCCTGTCGGTCAACAATTTTCTGAACGTGCTGCGCCGTTCCAGCGTGAACGGCATCATCGCAGTCGGAATGACAATGATAATAATATCCGGGGGAATTGATCTTTCGATCGGCTCGCTGCTTGCCGTCTCCGGAATGGTGGGTGCGCTGGTCATGGGAAAAATGGGCATGGGAATGGATGCGATGCTCGTCGGCACTCTGGCGGGGATACTGACAGGTGTTCTCTGCGGCCTGCTCAACGGTGTGATGATTACGAAACTGAGGCTGGCGCCGTTCATTGTGACCCTTGGCACAATGAGCATATTCCGCGGTGTCTCATACGTCATGAACGACGGACAGCCTTACAATGTGGCCGAATACAGTTATCTGGGAAACGGCATTGTAGCAGGAATCCCCATATCGGTGATCATGTTCGGTGCAATCGCCGTGCTTGCATTCCTGGCCCTCAGGTACACGAAGCTCGGTCGCTACACATATGCGATAGGTTCCAACAGGGAGGCGTCGTTCCATTCCGGAATAAACGTCGACAGAAACCTCATTTGGATTTACACTCTCACAGGTCTTGTGACCGGAATTGCGGCAATGATAGCGACAAGCCGCACTGTTTCAGCCCAGCCGACTGCGGGTATCGGTCTTGAACTCGACATCATTGCGGCGGTAGTCATAGGCGGGGCCAGCCTTTCCGGCGGGCGCGGAACCATACTGGGAACGGTTATCGGCACGATGCTCATTAGTTTCCTCAGGAACGGCTGTACCCTCCTGGGTATTTCCACCAATCTCCAGCTCATCGTGATCGGTGTCATAATCATCGCGGCTGTCGCCGTGGATCAGCTTGCACAATCAAAGGCGAAGGAGTAAACAGTTTCCGCCTTTTAATGCTCCTTGCTTGAAAATTTTTCCGGGACGGAAAAATTAATGAGGAAATCAGTTTAACAATCAAACCATTAATATAAGGGAAGTGAAAAATGAAAAAGAAAGTGAAAATCGGAATTATCGGGATGGGGGCCATCGGGGCTGTGCATGCAGACGCCTTCACCGCAAATTCGCAGGATGCGGAAATCGCAATGATCTGTGATATCAATGCGGAACGTCTTAAGGCCATGGGCGAAAAATACAAAGTCGGAAAATTGTGTTCTGATTACAGGGAAATTCTGAAAAGCGATGTTGATTCAGTCATTGTCTGCGTTGGCAATGCGTTGCACAGGACAACAGCCTGCGCGGCGCTCAAGGCCGGAAAAAACGTGCTTCTTGAGAAACCCATGGCTATGAATTCAAAAGAAGCAGCTGAAATTGTTGCCGCAGCAGATAAGAGCCGTAAAATCCTCCAGATCGGGATGGTGAACCGTCAGCGCGGCGACATACAGCTTGCAAGGAAATATGTGACGGACGGAATCCTCGGGGACATCTACCATGTCCGCGCAGTCCTTATCAGAAGACGCGGAATTCCCGGACTAGGCGGCTGGTTCACCACAAAGGCGGCGTCAGGAGGCGGACCACTCATAGATATCGGGGTTCACTGGTTTGATGCGGCAATGTTCATCAGCGGACTCTGGAATCCGAGCTCGGTGAGCGCGATGACCTATTCCAAATTCGGAAGTCCGATGAAAAACTACAAGTATGTCAGCATGTGGGCCGGCCCGCCGAAATTCGACGGCGTATGCGATACTGAAGATTACGCGACCGGATTTGCGAGGTTCGGTAAAAACGCATCCATGAGTTTTGAAATCGCATGGGCCGCAAATGCCGAAGACGAATCCTACGTCGAGATCCTCGGGACAAAGGGTGGCATAAAGGTTTTCAGTTCCAAGAACCCGAGGCTTCTCACCGAGTTCAACGGCAACATAGCCAATGTCGAGCTTCTGATTCCGGAAGCGGGAAACGCTTTCCATATACAGGCGAAAAAATTCATTGAAGCCTGCAGGGGTGAACGCCCGTCGGAAGTCCCAGGCAAACAGGGACTAGTCAACATGAAACTAATCGACGCAATCTATGAATCCGGCGTCAAGGGCAAGGAGATCGCAATCAAGTAGTTCTCGTTTTATCCGATTCAAAAAAACCGGATTCCAAAAATGGAATCCGGTTTTTTTATTTTCTTGATTATATAGGAAATTGTATTTTGGGATCGCTGGCATCCTGCCGGCATCTTAAGAGCCACCAAGATGTTTACCCGCCTCTGGCGGCGCCTTAGGCGACCAGGGGTGGCGTTCCGTAAAATCTCGGCGAAGCTGGTTAAGTCCTCATCCTATGGACATCCGTGCTCCATGAACGGTGAATCCCATAGCCTCTGCCGCTGTCGCCAGCTGGATGTCGTGAGTGATAAAAGCGTCTATTTTAACAGTTTCGCGCACTTGCAGTGCCGTGGCAAGATGAATGGCGTCCAATGTACCGACAACCGTCGGAAAGGAGTCGCCAGCTCGTGTCAGGATATGTTCGGAGACGGATACAATGTGGAAAGCCTGATGAATGCGGTCAATTTCGTTCCGGAGCTGGGCCACCTGCTGGTCATTGACAACCGTATTCAGGCGCATTCGGTCAACCACGCGAAGGGCTTCAGCATGCCAGAGGCGTGATGTGTAAGCCTCCTTCCATTTACCCCAATCCGGCACAGGATCGGGTTCACGGAAGAGAACCCTGAGTATTACCGAAGTGTCCACATAAACATTCATCGCCGTCCCCGATCAGCAAGGAGCATTTTCCCGGCCGAAACCGCTTTAAGCGCTTTCACTCCCCGCACTGACGCCAGCGTGCTCAAAGGCATGGAAGGAGGTCGGATCGCAAGCCGCGAACCGCTTTCGGGAATCAAACGCGCAATCTGTCTCCGATGAGAGGTCACAACGACTTCATCGCCCTGCTCGACCAGGCGCAGGTATGCACTGAGATTCTGCTTTAATATCGCTACATTGGCTGTTTTCATGTCCATATTATAGTCATGATATGTCTATTTTTCAAATCCATTGCTTTAAGTTTTAAAAATCGCACAACGCCTCAACAAAAAAAGCGAATTTAAAAGTGTAATTTTCCCAGCAATAGTGAAAAAACTCCCCTGTGATATGTAATTTCTCAGCCACTCATTACAAAATGAGGAAAACAGCGCCTAGGCGATAGAAGATATTCCATACAGTAATACGATAATATAATATGTTGACTTATATAATTATTGTATTAATTTATAAGTATGATTAAGAGAAAATTAATAAATGAGCTGAAAAGTCATCTTCATGCAAAGGAGATCTCTCTAATAGTCGGTCCCAGGCAGGCTGGTAAGACAACATTGATGAAAGAATTGATGGGATTCTTGGAACAGCAAGGTCAAAAAACGCTCTTCCTGAATCTTGACTATGATACCGATAAAATTCATTTCTCGACTCAGAGTGCACTGATCAACAAACTGAATTTGGAACTGGGGTCCAATCCCGGATATGTCTTTATTGATGAAATTCAAAGAAAGGAAAATGCGGGTCTCTTTTTAAAAGGAATCTATGACCATGAGTTAAAACACAAGTTCATAGTCTCCGGATCAGGAAGTCTTGAGCTAAAAGAGAAAATACATGAATCCCTGGCTGGCAGGAAACGGCTGTTTGAACTCAATCCACTGTCATTTGAGGAATTTGCAAATCACAAGACATCGTACAGGTATGAAAACAAACTCGGTGATTTTTTCAGCATCGAGAAAGAACAGTCAGCGGCATTATTGAATGAATATATGAATTTTGGAGGTTATCCAAGGGTTGTGCTTGAAGATAAAATCAGGGAAAAGACGATGCTCATTGATGAAATATACAGAAGTTATGTTGAAAAGGATATTGCATACCTTCTGAAAATTGACAAACCTGAATCTTTCTCTAAAATGTTAAAGCTTTTAAGTTCACAGGTGTCAGGACTTCTCAATTATTCGGAATTGGCCTCCAAGTCTGGAATTTCTGTTCCAACTCTGCGTCATTACTTGTGGTATGCGGAAAAGACTTTTATCATTAACCTGATATCCCCGCATTTCACCAACAGATTGAAGGAAATTACAAAATCGCCAATCGCATATTTCACTGATCTTGGAATGAGGAATTATATGATCGGACTCTTTGGCAATCTGCAGAATCCTGCCGAGGTCGGCCATGTTTTCCAGAATTTCGTTCATAATATCCTTCATGAGAGATTCGCTTATTCCCCAGCATCCCTTCATTACTGGAGGACCATTGACAGGGCGGAAGTGGATTTCGTAATAAAAAAAGGGGAATCGGTTATGCCTCTTGAGGTGAAATTTTCATCTTTGAAAAAAACTGAAGTAGGCAGATCTTTTCACAGCTTTATCGAGAAATACGACCCTCCAGAGGCTATTATAGTCAACTTGGATCTTAAAACTGAGCTGATAATCAAAAATACAGTTGTGAAATTCATTCCATTCTATGAATTGATCAGCTATGATTTTTCAGGAAATACAATCTTTACACAAACGAGTTAATGGGGAAACAATATAAAAATGAAAATAGCCAAAACTGCTTTATTCCTTAATATCCACCTTCTAGTAATGTTATCCTTTCTTCTCTCATCAGCACTGCTGGCTGAAGAGACCCCCTTGAAAATCAACCCGGAAACTGCGAAGATCGCAGCCGCTCCTGCCGAATACCGGGGGCGTTTCACTCCGGAAGCCGAAAACGTCCTCAGCGGTTTCATCGCCAAAAGCATGCCTCCGCTTCCAAAGACATCATTCAGGCTGATCGGCGACAAGGAAGGTTTCAATCCTGCCCGCCTGAGCAAAATTCCTCCGCCGGGAATACACCCTCGTGTACTCATGAGTCCGGAAGACATCCAGGAAATCAAAAATAAAATAGCACTCGGCGACAAGGCCGACTTGATATTCCGCAAGGCCCTGGAAGAGATAAAATTGCAGGCGTCCGGGAAGAGCGGCATGCATGACCCTCTTTACACGAAGGCTTTACTTGCCCTGGTCACGGACGACCAGGCGCTGGGGCGCGAAGCCGCCAGTGGCCTTGTTGACCGCGCGAAATACCTTGAACCGATCGTGGACATCCTCAACACGCATCCGGGCACCAAAGGATTCCGGGACAACTGGTGGTATTATTCCCGTACAAACGTTAAGAGTGTCGACGGCACCCCATACGGGGAAGCTTATGAAAAGGGCGGCGAACAGCTGATCAGGGAGCTTTCCGCGAAAAGTGTCGAATTCTCCACAGACAGCCTGGACGCTGATGTCCTTTATGTTTATGACTATACATGCCCGTTCATGACCGACGAGGAAAAAGCCATTGTCCGGCGGGTGATCGGCAAACTTACAAGAAACCGATACACGACCGGAATGGAACTGCCCGGACACATGTTCATCAACAACCAAATGTCCATGGGCCAGGATTTTCTCCTGCTGGCTCTGTCCATCGAAGGAGAAGAGGGCTATGAGCCCAGCATCCTTGAGCAGTACACACCGCGTTTGTATGACAACTTAAACTACAATGTTTCCCCTGACGGAATTCTATATGAACGCCTGAAAGGTTTCATTCCGCATCTGGCTGTTCTTGCGGCCGGACGCAGGGATGCCAACCTTCTACGTCACAGCCATCTGAGGGCGATGCTGTACGCCTGCGCCTACAACGCCCGCAAGCTGTATTATACCGGCAAAGACGGCAAGCCGGTGGCGCGCAGCTGGCACTGCGGTTACGGGAGCGGGCCGATACATGACAACATACTCTACTCGCTCTGGGTAATGAAACCGTTCTACCCCGACGATCCCATGCTGGATTTCCTCTATAAAACCAGGCTCAAGGACAATGGTCTGCTTCCCGGACCGGAGGGGGTTTTCCGCGGCACCTGGACTTTCAATAACCGCCGCGAAATGGATTTGATGCTGTGGGCGGCCAGCGACGGACTGCGCGACAAGGACGGCAAAGTCATTGACTACGACAAAATGGACGTGCTGCCTGAATCGATCCGCTCTGCCTTCCCGTTGGATTTCAAGGATACGCAGAGGGGGGTGGCTGTCAGCAGAAGCGGATGGGATCAGGACGCCGCAATAGCCCATTTTGAAAGCCGCAGCGAAAACTTCGCCGACGGAATTGAAACCCCGGAATGCGGCGATTTCCAATTCACCGCGCACGGTGTTTCGTGGAGTCCCTGGCTGGGACCCGACAAGGACTGCTATTTCCGCAACATGGTAATCATTGACGGGCTTTCCGGCGCATACCCTCCGGTGCAGGGCAGGCTTATGGACGCAATTGAAAAACCGGATGCCGCAACCTACGTATCCGACGCCACAGACCAGTACAACTGGGGCGCGGTCGGGAAGAACTTCTACCTCTGGCACGGTCTCCTGAACAGCGGTGGGATCCACACCCGAGGCGACATATGGAGAAATTCCCCATTGTCCGCAGGGAGACAATGGGAACTGCCGTTCCAGAAAAATGCACGCGAACACTTCGAGGGATTTGCCGGTCTCGACTGGGGAGCATGGCACGGAGAGACCAGGGGGCCTCACTTTTTCAGCCGCTGGAATGAAGTCGACCACGTCTTCCGTACCTTTCATTTTGCACGCGGTGAAAAACCGTACATACTAATCATTGACGACCTGAACAAGGACGGGAAACCGCACCAGTATGACTGGCTGTTAAATGTCGGACCCGACATAGTGCTGTACAAGGTTGAAAATTCCCCTAAAAACCCCAACTCCTCCGACGATGCAGCAGGAGCGCCAGTAACCGATATCATGCTCACCGTAGCCGACCAGACTTATGAACGTTTCGCAACCGGCGGAGCTTTCCGCGGAGCATACGGCTCCACATATTCCCGCGAACCCCGCAAGGGCGCGCCAATGCTCCTGCTGCGCGTACTTTGGCGCAACAGCTCATCCATATATCCTCTCCCCAGCTTCGAGGAGACCGACATGGAAGGAGTCACCTCCAAGCGCGTCAAAATTCCCGCCATGTCCGCAGATCCGGAGTACCGGGTCATGCTCTATCCTTATCTGTTCGGAGAAGACCTGCCGTCAACGAAATGGAACGACGGCCGTACAAAACTGAGCGTGTCCATCAAGGGGAAGACAGACCTCTACACCCTTGGGAAGACCGACGGCGGCCGCACCCTCCTTACAATGGAGCGCGACGGAAAATTCGTAACCTCCACTCCAGCCGGACCGGTCTCTCCGATTCTCGATACGCCGTTAGGCTGGACCCCGGACCGCAACAGGGAAACAGATACCCGCAAAGTCGTCTTTGAAAATGAAACTACGGTCAAATTCATGCAGACACCGATGGGGACAGCCATCCGCTACACTTTGGACGATTCCGCGCCCTCCATGAATTCAACGCCCTACACACAGCCGTTCACTGTAAAACAGAACTGTACACTCAAAGCCAGGACATTCGCCTACCACTGGCCATTCCGCAAAGACAACGGCAGTGAAACACTTGAAGTCCGTTTCGAAAAAATAAACCCATCCGCCCCGGTCAATCCCGCCCCGACTGCAACGGCACAGGGACTCTCCTGCGATATCTTCGAAATCCATCAGACAATATTCGACGAAAGAACCGGAATATTCACCGGCAAAAAAAACATGCTTCCCGATTTGAACACGCTAAAACCGCTGCTGCGCTGTCGTGTTGACAGTTTCGAGGTACCCAGGTCGGAACCGAAACTGCCTGTATACGAAATGGCAATGGGCTTCTACCGGTTCCGTGGCTTCTTCCAAGCTGAAAAAGATGGTGTATTCGGGTTCCGCGTGAATTCCTGCGGTCCGGTCGCTTTGAAAATAGGCGGACAGGATGTCCTCTCCGTCACCGGCCAATACGGACTATCGCAGAAATACCGTTACGGACAGGCCGTCCTTAAGGCCGGAATGCAAAGTGTCGAACTTCTCGTATGCGATCCTGTTTTCTGGAAGAGCAAGACTGAGGAACCTTATAAGATTGAAGTCGCAGCAATGCCACCGGGCGCATCCGAATATTCGATTTTGCGGAATTCGCTAATTTTCACAAGTGAGCCGTCCCTGAAACCGGCCGAATCCCCCAAACTGCCTTCGGGGAAAGCCGTGACTGCGGACAATCTGATTCCGGGTCTGATCATGACATGCTTCGATCGCACCGCAAAACCGATGGATATTCCGCCGGAAGGACTTGCTCCCGCCAATCTGACTGTTGCCAAGGACGAAAAACCGTATATGTCCCGCCCGACCCTGAATTTGGAAGACAACGACAATCCAGGGTGCCTTGTTGTTTACGAGGGATTCTTCCGCGCCAATACACAGGGTCCCTATGAATTCCGACTCGACCGTAATGGTGCAAACCAGCTTTTCATTGACGATCTTGAAATCGTCCGCAACCACTTGAAGGCTCCATCGCTTCCCGGCAATATTGTACTGGAACAGGGGCTTCACAAGATCTCCCTGCGCATGGCGCAAAGCCGGCCCATATGCGAGGTCAAAGAACCCGGTCGCAGGGATTTTGAGCCTGTGACACCCGGCGTCTTCGGATGCCCCGCCAATACGCCGGATACGGATGACGGACGCTTGGCTGCATTTATCGCCTGTGAAAAATTAGACGGGGAGAATCTGGACATCAAGGCCTCGTCTGGAGTTGTTGCAAAAGTGAGATATTGCGAAGTGATCGACGGAAAAATAGGAAAAGGACTAAAACTCAAGGGTGTCAATTCCAGCATTACTGTCGCAACTCTGCCTATGCCGGAAAACTCCCTGACCCTGTCCTACTGGTACCGGATTGACAAGCCCACGGAAGTTTCCATCCTTGGGGGCTCGGCCGATTCACAGCCAGTGGCAAGAATGAGGGGATTTAATCTTTCAGCCGAATTCCTGCGCGGATCACCGGCAGCCAGTTTCGACATTAGCTCCCTTGGAATCAAGACAGGCGAATGGTTCCATGTCGCAATCGTCTGAGCTGGCAAGGTGGAAATCTTCGTGAACGGCGAACTTCGCGCCATACCCGTAAAAACGGATGTCCTTAAACACTTCCAGATGAGGGATTTCTCCCTGTTCAGCAACCTCGACGGCGCAGTGGATGATGTCAAAATCTACAATAAAGCGCTGGATGCCTCAACCATTAAGAAATTGTACAATACGACCCCGAAACCGTAAATCAGTAAAGGGAACCTTTAAATATTAGATTGCTTAGATTTATTCGTTTAAACATTGACATAATATTGCGAAATTCGCAGGAGAATATTGCAAGAACATGCCTTGCGGCATTGACTACAAACGAATTATTTGTTTGTAGTTAGTAACCGTTAAGCTGGGTGTTTATTTCATTCCCCCTGCCAGTTTATCTGGCAGGAGAAGAAGATTGTGTGGCTAACGGCTACGCCGTTAGCCTCCCAATCTTCGCTTCCCGTGGGATAAACCCACGGGGGAGCTAATTCTCATGTCAGCTTGTCTTGCAGGAGGCACCCAGCTTAACGCTTACCGTAGTTAAGCCCGCAAGGGCTGTTCTTTATCTTCACGAATTACTATCCGAAAGAATGCAACTCGGTATCAGCAGGGTAATGTGAAGAAGAATTCGGAGCCTTTTCCGGGACTTGATTCCAGCCACATTTTACCGCCGTGCCGTTCGACTATCTTCTTGCATACGGCCAGTCCTACTCCATGGCCCGAACGGTCATCCTTCGCATTGACCCGGTGGAAGATCGTGAATACACGCTCATGGTAT
This sequence comes from Victivallales bacterium, assembly GCA_041662825.1. GTDB lineage: Bacteria > Verrucomicrobiota > Lentisphaeria > Victivallales > GWF2-50-93 > GWF2-50-93. Next base: position 9,841 of record JBAZRS010000062.1, read on the forward strand.
TGCGGCTCAATGCCGATGCCGTTGTCGCGCACGGAGATGAGGTGGAAATTCCCATCCTTCCTGCATGCGACATGAATTTGCATCCGCTGTTCGCCTTTGAATTTGATGGCGTTGTGGAGCAGGTTCTGGAACAGCTGCATGAGCTGCATCCAGTCGCCATTCACAGTGGGAAGCGGCTCCGAGACGATTTCAACATTGTTTTCATCTATGATTTTCCTGAGATTCAGAACAGCGTCATCGAGCGATGCCTGCACAGGTGTCGGCTTCATGGGTTTGCCGTGGCTGTGAACGCGCGAGTATTTCAGCAGTCCTGCCAGCAGGTTGTCCATCCGTCTGGCACCGTCAACCGCGAAGTCAATATACTCCATGGCGTTTTGATCGAGACTGCCCTTGCACCTTTTCACAAGAAGTTCTAGAAAGCTGGTGATTGTCCGGAGAGGCTCGCGCAGGTCGTGGTTTGCGACTGAGGCAAACTGATCGAGATCAGAATTCGAGCGCTTTAGCTCTTCTAAAATATTATTCAGATTTTCTTCAGCCTTCTTGCGTTCGGTGATGTCCACAAGCACATGTACTGCGCCTCGCGGCAGTCCATGTTCATTCAGCAGAGGCGTGCCGTATCCCAGCACATGACGAACCGTCCCATCAACAAAGACAAGGCTGAAATCGAAATCATACACCTGTTCCCCGTGGGCGGCTCTTTGGGCAGGGAGTTCATCAAGTCTCAACTCACGCCCGTCTTTAACAGCCTTGAAATGGCGAGGTTTCAATTCGTCGGATGCCGAAAGTGAGGCCTCGGAGCCGTAAGGATTCTTCAACAACTCGTCTGCCGCACGGTTGCCGGTAATATGATGACAATCGGGGTCATGGGCTATGAAAACAGGTGTCGGAACTGAGTCTAAAAGAGTGGCCAGTTCTTCCGCCCGTTCGCGTTCACGGAGTTCGCTCGCACGGAGTTCCTCCTCCGCCTGTTTGCGTTCCGTAATGTCCAGGGCCGTACCGAACATCCGTATCGGTTTGCCATCCTTGTCAAAATCAACATCACCCTGGGCAAGAATGTGGCGGACTGATGAATCGGGCCGCAGAATGCGGTACTCTATGGAATAAGCATGCCCGGTCATGGTATCGGAAACGAACCTGTTTAAAATTTCCCGGTCTTCCGGGATTATCATGGAAAGGAACGATTCGAAGCTGGGCGTGAACTCTCCCGGTGTCAGGCCGAAGATGCTGTAAACCTGATCAGACCAGTGCAATTTGCCTGTGACAATATTCCACTCCCAACACCCAAGATCCGCCACCCGCTGCGCCCGCAACAGCATGGCTTCGCTCTTCCTATGGGCATCTTCCGCCTGCTTTCGCTCAGTAATGTCGGCAATCGCAATCCTGCATTGGACGTCTCCGACATGATCCTTGACTGTTTCAGCAAACAATTGGGCGTCAATCCCACCTTTTCCGGTTTTAAGTTTGATCTCGCAGGTCTGCCTGGCATTCGACTCCAAGGTTCTCCTGCGGAATAAAAAGTACCTGTCCTGCTCGTCCTTGTTGACATAATTGGATAAATGCTTTCCAATCATGCGGGATTTTTCCACCCCTAAAAGGGTTGTGCCGGTAAGGTTTGCATCCAGGATTACACCGTCCTTATTGAGGATGAAATAGCCGACTGGGGCGAAATCGTACAGATCGGAATATTTTTGGTTGGAACTTTCAAGCTCCGCCTGCGCCCTGCGAAGCTCTTCATTCTGCATCTCAAGCTCAATCTGGTAAATGCCCAGTTCCTGGACTAGTTCTGCGATTTCCTTTTTCGTAAGGTCTGTTATCGCCTGGGGATTCTTATGCATCATTTCCAGGGCGCGTTGCCTCAGACTCTTACCTTTTTCACTCTCCAAAACTTTTTTCTTCATTGGAGCCCCAGTTTTCTTTTAATGATGAAAATTTCTCAAGGCCTGCTTTTATAGATTGTCCTAGAGACCCAATGCATTATTTACAACCGAGACGACTGTACCAGATTCTTTAGAATTTTCTCAGAATGTGGAGTGCGGTGGCTTGCTACCGCTTTTCTTCAGACAAGCTTGCTTGTCTGATCACGACACGGAGCAAGCTCCGCTAACTAAGGCTGAAGCAAGCTTCAGCACTCCATACAGGATGCCATATTCTCATCTTTCGCATTCTCCAAATATCATCCATACCGAATATCCAAGTCAAGGAATTTCCAACAATTAATTCCAATGGAATTTGGAAATTCCGTGTTGGATATTCAAATTCATTCCTTCAGGCTAAGCCTTCCTGTCTGTAACATCCTCCATTGCAAGAAGAATCGATTTGGCGCCCGCCCCTTCATGAAAAATCTGCCGGGCATTCAACAGCATGACCCTGCGCCCTATCTTATGGAATTCCTGCTCCACCCTGAAATTATTGAACACTGTCTTTTCCGGCAAAATGCTCTCCAGGAGTTTTTTAAATTCCGGTATGTCCCACTCCCAGTCGCCAAGCTCGTAGATAAGCTTGTTTAGGGTTTCAGCGGGCTTAAGCATGAATTTTTCATAGAACGCCTTGTTCGCTGTGGTTATGCGCAGTTTATCATCAAGCACTACCAGCGGTTCCAGCATCGTTTCAATAATGCCCTCGGCGAAATCCTTCGCGTGTTTCAACAAAAGATCCGCTTTCTTCTGTTCCGTTATGTCGAAAAATGTCAGGACGACGCCTTCTATGATGTTTTCCGAAGTCCGGTAAGGGATGATCCGCATGAAGACCCAAGAGTTGTTTTTCGTTTCCAGCTCCTTTTCCACGGTGCTGAGATTGCAGAGCACCTTATTTATATCTTCGGACATGCTTTCATATTTAAGGTTATGGACAATATCGTCTATGCTCCGGCCCGCGTCTGAGTCGATGAGCTTGAAGAAGTGCTTCGCAGAGGGGGTGAATCTTTTGATGTTCGCACGGGTGTCCAGGAAAATTGTCCCGACACGGGCGCTTGACAGTATGTTGTAGAGGTCGTTGTTGACATCGGTCAACTCTTCAATCTTGCCCTGAATCTCCGTGTTCACGGTCGTCAGTTCCTCGTTTGAGGACTGCAGTTCCTCACGGCTGGTTTCAAGCTCCTCATTGGAGCTTTGCATCTCCTCGTTTGTTGATTGCAGCTCTTCATTGGTGGATTTGAGCTCCTCGTTGCTGGTTTCAAGCTCCTCCACTGCGGTCTGAAGATATTCCCTGGTGGACTGGAGTTCCTGTTCCAGCGCAGCGATCCGGGGGTCAGCGGTCCCGTCGGGTCTCTTCTTTATCGTCCCCCCCTTTTGCTTCTCCGCCACCTCCTCGAACATCACCATTATGAATTTCCCCCTGGCCCCGGCTATTGAAAGCTGCCTCAGCACAAGGTTTACCGTCATGACCTTGTTATTGTGCCTCATTATCAGGCCTTTGCCTATTACCGCCTCTTTTTCCTGGCTTGCCTTCTGCAAAAGGGTCCTCAGCTTGAAAACCAGATCATCAGGGGCCATTTTCAGGATGTTAAAGGTCGGCTCCCCCTCCGGGAGTTTCAGGTAGCGGTCCGTTTCCCCGTGGAAATACTGGATGTCGAACTTCTCGTCCACCAGCACACAGGGCGGTGCGTAATCCTGCAGTATAGCCTTCTCGGCCACCTGCCGGATATTGGAGGCAACCAATTCCACCATCCTCACCGGAGGCACTGCGGAAGCATTATAGAAGGATGCAGCCGTGTTTTCCAGAATCCTGCTGACCGGCATCCCCTTGTGCTTGAAAATCCTCCATTTCACGTCCACCGGCGAAAAGCGGTCCGCAAAATCACCAATCGTTTCGCTCGTGCCGAGGAACAGAAAGCCTCCCGGCTTCAACGTGTAATGGAACAGCGGAAGGATTTTCTTCTGAAGCGCGGTGTCCAGATAAATCAAAACGTTCCGGCAGCAGACCAGATCCAATTTTGAAAACGGGGCGTCCTTGGCAATATCCTGAGTTGCGAACACCACCATCTCCCTGATTTGCTTCTTCACAGTGAAGGAATTGTCATTCTTCACAAAAAACTTTTTAAGTCTTTCCTCCGATACGTCCGCCACTATGCTCTCCGGATAAACACCATGGCGCGCGCAGTCGATCGCCGCAGCATTCATGTCCGTCGCAAATATCTGGATGTCAAAATGCTTTTTCAAAGTCTCCATCGCCTCGGAAAACAGTATCGCCACCGAAAACGCCTCCTCGCCGGTGGCACAACCCGGGATCCATACACGGATGATTGCTCCCGGCGCCTTCTCGTCGACCATTGGCATGATGACCTTCTCGCCCAAGGCCTCAAACGCCTTCGCATCCCTGAAGAAATTAGTGACCGTGATCAGCAGATCCTTGAACAGCATCTTCACCTCTCCGGCATTTCCCTGGAGATACCGGACGTAGTCGCCGATATTTTCCAACTGGTGGACGGCCATGCGCCTCAGGATCCTGCGGTACATGGTGTTTCGCTTGTAATGGGAAAAGTCGTGGCCTGTCCCCGAACGTATGAGCATGAATATTTTCTGCAGATCGTTTTCCAGCTTCTCCTCCGCCCTGAGAATTTCGCGCGGCTCCCTGACGTACGGATGTTTGACATAATCCAGAAGTTCCGGCCCCATCTTCTCCACCGGCAGGACATAATCCACAAGGCCGGTATCAATCGCACTTTTCGGCATATTGTTGTAGCGCGCCTGAGATT
>JBAZRS010000063.1:0-8843 GCA_041662825.1 Victivallales bacterium
ATCTAAAAGTTCTTTAAATGTCAATCTTTTATGAATAAACAAAAGGAGGGGCATGTTCAAAGATAGAGGTTCCCTGGAGATTCTAAGCGGATAAAACGGAATTAAAATAAATTATTTAAAATTAAGAAATCGGATCGATATTATTTAAAACAAATCCTTAAAATGGGGAAGAACATGAAAATCAATGCACTGTTGACTGCCGCCGCCATCACAGTAATCGCCAACGTATGCCTGTTCGCACAGGATGCGAATACGGCAGCAAAACCGCCGGTCGCCAAAGATTTGAAACTCTGGCTGACTGCTCAAGCCGGTGTTACGAAGGATGAGGCGGGCAATGTAACGGCCTGGGCAAGCCAGGCGGAGCCGAAAATGGAGTTGAAACAGGAAAATGGCTCAATGTATCCTCTATACAAGAAAGATGCTTTGAGCGGTAAACCGGCTCTCAATTTCAATGGCACAACAAGTTCAATTGTGGCTGAGCTGCCCGCCGGTTTTGAAGGTGATATGACTGTCTTTGTAGTTTGGGGGAGTAGCATAGAACAGGTATGTTTGGCGCAGGAGGGTGCAAGCAACCGTATTCTTTCCGCAACTCATGAAAAAGGTGCGGACTATGTGACTGGTTTTCAATTGGGTACTGGTTCCAAGGAGATTGCAAAGCCTTCGGTAAAAGTGGGTGAATTCAAAACCCGTCCGAAATTGAAATATTTTGCGATTGGCGCAATGCTCAATGCCGAAACCGGCATTGCCCATGGATTCAACATGACCGGTGATGTAGCAGAGGTGTTGCTCTATTCTGCGACTCTATCTCCTGCCGATCAAGCGGCAGTGACCAAATATCTGCAAGACAAATATGGAATTATTCAGAAACAATAAACGGAACCTCTAAATCTAGGATATCATGAGTGCCTGCCCTCCATATGGGGCAGGCACTCACTTTAAAAATGAAAACAACCAAGAAAAATAAATTTTTAAAATCCAGTCGCATCATTATTTCAAGACAGCCGTTTGAGCCGAAATCAATAGCCTCTTCGCCCAGTGCGTCCGCACCCTGGCCCGCAAAATGGGTTGGACACCCCGATGAACGCTGTGGCTCACCGGAGATCCTTGCATTTCATCTCCGTTGCGAAGTTCGCAAGGATATGGCGGTGCGCATACATGTCTCCGCAGACGAGAGATACGAATTGTTCCTTGACGGTGCCCGTATAGGCCGTGGCCCGGAGAGGGGTGATCCGGGAAATTGGAATTATGAATCATACCGGCTTAATCTTACAAAAGGCACGCATCATCTCGCGGCGAAAGTCTGGTGGTTCAAAGCCGGAAATCTTTCCCCCCACGCGCAGATGAGCATCCGTCCCGCCTTTCTCCTGGCGGCTGAAGGAGAAGCAGTGAAGACGCTTTCTACAGGCTCAGCGCCGTGGCGGGTGATGAAGATGGACGGGATAGATTTGCTTCCTCCTGAATTAGCCTGGGGGACAGGCGCCAAGACACGGTTGATTGCCGGAAAGTTCCCGTGGGGTTTTGAAAAGGGTGCGGGAAGCGGATGGACTTCAGTTTCAACGGTGGCGGATGCGGTTCCGCTGGCATTTTCCGCCGGATACTCTTCAAAGTGGCTCCTGACGCCCGCAACTCTTCCGCCCATGCTTGAAAACCATGCCCATGCCGGGATTGTCCGGCATGTCCAGTCCATTGACACCTGGGAGACGTCCGCTGTTGCAGTTTCTTCTGCAGATCATCTGGAAAAGGAAGCCGGAGAATGGAATCGTCTTCTTGCGGGAAAAGGAAAAATCACAGTACCAGCAAGAACCTGGAGACGCATAATAACTGATCTTGAAACATACCGTTGCGCGTATCCTTCCTTGACTGTATCGGGTGGCCTTGGGGCGCGAATCCGGATTCGCTGGTCGGAATCGCTGTTCCTGCCGAAATGGCAGAAAATAAAAGGAATGTACAAGGTCCAGGTGAAGGGAGACCGGAATCGGACCGAGGGCAAATATTTCATCGGAATAGGCGACGAGATTGAAGCGGACGGAAAAGGCGGGAGGGTATTCGAGCCCATGTGGTGGGAGGCCGGACGCTTCATCGAAATATGTGTCAGGACAGATTCACAGCCATTAAGCATTGAAGATTTCCACCTCGTTGAAACCGGGTATCCCCATTCGTTCAAGGGCGGCTTCAAATCGTCCGACAGCCGCCTCGATTACATCTCGGAAATATCGAAGCGCACATTGCGGATGTGTTCACATGAGACCTACATGGACTGTCCGTATTACGAACAGCTGATGTACGTGGGCGACACGCGCATTCAGGCGTTGGCGACATATATTCTGGGCAATGACGACCGCCTTCCGCGCAAGGCCATCCGGATGTTTAACAGCTCCAGGATACCTTCCGGGCTCACGCAGTCGCGCTATCCCTGCCGGGATCCGCAGATCATCCCCCCGTTCTCGCTGTGGTGGGTCGCAATGGTGCATGATTTCGCCATGTGGCGCGGCGATATGGAATTTGTCCGGTCAATGATGCCCGGAGTCCGCGCAGTACTCGATCATTTTGCGTCGCTCATCAGGTTCGACGGGCTGGTCGCAAATCCGAACGGATGGAATTTCCTCGACTGGGTCGAGGGCTGGACCTGGGGGGTTCATCCCGACGGAGGCCGCGGGGTCAGCGGCCCCCTGAACTGGCAGGCAGCAATGACATTCAAGATGGCTGCGGAACTGGAGAGGATGCTTGGCGAACAGGAGATGGAGAAGCGTTTTGAAAGACTTGCCGGAAAAATTGCGAAGTCCGCAGACCGCGCTTTCTGGGATGAAAAGCGGAAGCTCTATGCCGATGATCTTGACCACCGGCATTTCAGCGAACATTCCCAGTGCCTCGCCATCCTAGGCGGCTTGATCCCGCAGGGCAGGAGGAAGACCTTGTCTGAAACACTTTTCACCGCGCAGGACATTTTCAGGACCACCATTTATTTCAGCCATTATCTTTTCGAAACTTATCGCGCCCTTGGCAGGGCCGACAAGCTCTTCGAGAGACTCGGGGTCTGGTTTGAACACGAGAAGCTGGGACTCACCACTGCACTTGAATCGCCTGAGCCCAGCCGTTCCGACTGCCATGCCTGGTCCGCTCATCCGCTGTATCATTTTGCCGCAAGCCTGGCGGGTGTCAGGCCCCTCGCCCCGGGTTTTGCAGGAGTTGAGATCAGGCCGCAACTTGGCCCGTTAAAATGGATTGACGCGAATATCGCAAGCCCGAAAGGCATGATAAGGGTTGAATTGAAGAAGGAAAAAGATAATGTAAGCGGCTTTATCAGGTTACCTGCCGGACTTTCCGGCACCCTTGTGACCCGGAAACGCAGGATGCCCCTGCATCCCGGGGAGAACAGGCTGTGAGAAATGAGCAAATCGCAAAACTCACATTTTGCAGGAATTCAGGATTCAGAATTAAATTTGAAATCGAATCCTGATTTATTCTGAATTCTGACTCCTGAATTCCGGCTACTTTTGCAATTACCTTAATTATTGAGTTTATTATTGGCAATTTGAATCACTTATCAATAGATGGTTTATTACTAATCGTCTCAAAATAGAATAGAGACCCCAACGGGTTTATCCAGTTGGTGAAAGAGATTGGGGGAGCTAGGGCGATTGCAAGCTAGCCTCCCCCAATCTCTTTCACCACCGACGCAAGGTCGGTGGGGTCTAAACTATCATGAGACGATTATTAAAATCAAATGAAGGAACAGGAATATGAACAACAGAGAGCGTTTTTTACGTACAATGCGTTACGAACCGGTAGACCGCAGGCCGATATATCTGGCAGGACCCTGGACGGACACGCTTGTCAGATGGCGCAAGGAGGGGCTTCCCGCCGATACCGACCCGCATGTCTTTCTCGGGGTGAGCGACTTGGGCTATAAGATGACCAATGTGACTCCCGTAGCCGGGCTTTACCCGGTTTTTGAAACCAAGGTTCTGCATGAAGAGGACAATTTGGTTTTCAAGACAGACAGCTATGGCCGGACGGTGAAAGACTTCAAGGATCACACTTCGATGCCGGAGTGGGTGGATTTTCCGGTCAAGACGGCCGACGACCTGCGCCGCATGATGGACGAACACTTTGATATCGAGCATCTGGACTTGCGTTTCGCACCCGACTGGGAAAAGAAAAACATTGCAGCCCAGGAGAGGGGCGACCTCATCATGATAGACGGGGGCTGCTATTACTGGACCCTCCGCTCACTCGCAGGCGTGGAAACGGCAAGTTATCTCCTCTACGACTGTCCGGAACTGGTGGATGAGCTCTTCGAACGCTACTTCACGGTGGTGATGGAGGGGCTGCGCCGCGCAGTGAAGTACCTGAAAATAGATCTCATCGGTTACGGAGAGGATTTCGCCTTCAAGACCGGACCGCTGCTTTCACCGGAGATGTTCCGCAAGCTTATCCTGCCGCGCTACCGCAAGACCATGGAGTTCGCGCACGAGCACGGTGTCGAGTTCACCTGGCACGACAGCGACGGGGACTACCGGCTTTTCCTTGATGACATGCTCGGAGTTGGGATAAACGGGATTGCGCCGTGCGAAGTGGCGGCAAACATGGATCCCGCAGGGCTCCGCAGGCAATTCGGAAAAGACCTCAGGATGGGCGGCGGCTTTGACAAGAGGATAGTGTCCGCCGGCCTGGAAGCCGTCGGCAGGGAACTGGAACGGCTCTCCCCGCTGCTCCGTGAAGGCGGGCTCATACTCGGGATCGACCACTCTGTCCCGGCCGATGTGTCGTGGGACAATTACCGCCGCTACATTGACGCCATCGTCAAGGCCGCAAAAACCGGAATGTGAAATTTCAGGAATTCCCTAAATATTTTCTCCTGAAAATATTTTTATTCGAATTCAATGATATTTTTTCTGAAAAACAATTCCGTTGTTTTTCTTAAAAAATAAAAGAAGGAGGCCCAATCATGAAGGTGAAATTGTTTTTTATTGCTCTGTCGATCTTCTCGCTTGCGTATTTCGCAGGGGCGCAGGAACTCAAGGACATCGCCCTGCCTGCTCCGAAAACTGATGGGGGAAAGCCGCTTATGCAGGCTCTCAAGGAGCGCCAGACATCCCGCGCATACAGCCCTAAAAAACTGCCGCTCCAGACAATCTCGGATCTGCTTTGGGCGGCGGACGGCATAAACCGTGCCGAATCAGGCAAGCGCACAGCCCCCTCGACCAGGAACTGGCAGGAAATCGACATATACGTCGTCCTTGAAGAGGGAGCATTTCTTTTCGATGCGAAGACCAACACATTGAAGGCCGTTGTAAAACAGGATCTGCGGAAAATGACCGGCACCCAGGATTTCGTATTCACGGCCCCTGTGAACCTGGTCTTTGTGGCCGATACTGAAAAGATGAAGGGGGCATCTCCTGAAGACCAGCTTCTCTACGCCGGCGCCGACACTGCTTTCATAAGCCAGAACGTCTATCTTTTCTGTGCGTCGGAAGGTCTGGCGACAGTGGTCCGCGGTTTGATCGGGGATAAGAAGGCGCTTGCGGAGGCTCTGAAACTGCCTGGAACTAAAAAGGTCATACTGGCACAGACAATAGGATATCCGGCAGGCCGGAATTAAGGAATTGTTAACTTTTTTGAAATAAGCATAGTTCTGAAGAAGATTGAGATAGCGTTAAACTAATAGCAAGAGTTTGACCACGGATTGCCCCCTGTGGAATTATCTTCTGAACCCATATTTGACACCTCGACAACATCACTTTATATTATCGCCGGAAATATAAAGGAGGCTTTATGGAGAGCGTTGGAGACACTCCTGTCTTGTTTGACCGCTGGTATGGTGAAACTCTGCGGAAAAAACTGGCACGCCCGTTCGTGCATATCCTCTTTGGTGCCCGGCAAACTGGTAAATCCACACTCCTGAACAGCATACTTCCTCCGGATTCCCTGCATATCAACCTTGCAGTTCCTGCGGAGCGCAGTCTGCATCTGTCACAACCCGGCACCTTCAGCCGCATGTGCCTCGCCCTGCCTGCAAAAAAAACACCGCACACCGTTTTCGTTGATGAGGCGCAGAACGTTCCGCATGTCTTTGATGCCGTGCAATCGCTTTATGATGCGGACAAGAAGCGCTGGCTGTTTGTATTGTGCGGAAGTTCTGCCAGGAGACTGCGCCATTCGGGTGCCAACCTGTTGCCGGGCCGCTGTTTCATGCATCACCTTTATCCTCTGATCATGGCGGAACAGTCCTCCCCGCATTCAGTTCCTGCACATGCCGAATCCCCGTTACCACTGCCATGGATATCTCAAGAATCGTCCAGTCATCCGTTCCCTTCCTGGGATCTGGAGGAACGACTGGCCTTTGGCGCATTGCCCGGCATTGTCACTGCGGATATCGGCGACCGCGCGGATCTGCTCCGCGCTTTTGCCTCAACCTATCTCGAAGAGGAGATCCGGCGCGAAGCGCTTGTCAAGGACTGGGGGGCTTTCCTGCGTTTTCTGCAACTGGCGGCCCGCGAGTCAGGCAGTATCATAAACTATACCACTATCGCCCGCGAGACGGGGCTTTCCCTGCCTACGGTAAAATCCCATTACCAATTGCATGAGGATATGTTTATCGGCTTCTCAGTACCGGCTTTCAGCGGTAGCCCGCGGAAGAATCTTCTTTCTACGCCACGATTCTGCTTCTTCGATCTCGGCGTCCGCAACGCGGCAGCCGACCTGACTCCGGGATATGACACGGTGCGCTGCCAGTCCGGTCCCTTATTCGAACAGTGGGTGGGGATCGAACTTTGGAAACGACTTAAATACAAGGATCACGGGCGTTTGCAGTATATGCGAACGGAAGACGGTGCCGAGGTGGACTTCGTGATCGAACTCGGAGAACAGCTCATCCCGCTTGAGGTCAAGTGGACAGAACGCCCTTCGGAAAAAGATGCAAGACATCTGCGGACGTTCATGCGCGAAAATCCGAAGCGGGCGCCACGCGGTTTTGTGATTTGCCGATGCCCCCGCCCGATTCAACTGGATGAGAATATACTGGCGTTGCCGTGGTTCTGCCTCTAATCCGACTTTGACAATCAAATAAATTCCTGCTTTGTATTTATCGGTTTCATACTTATGTTTATGGTTAAATTTAAGATTTTACACAGGGTATCCTAAAACAGGAATTGATTTCCAATGCCAACGCTAAACGTACAGAAGGGTTATGATAAAAGTTCGGTGATAAAGCTGAATAATGGCGAATTCATAATAGGGCGCGATCCCACCTGCGATCTGCCTTTTGATTCCGAAGACGTGTCCAGGAGGCATTCACGGATAATGTTCAAGGACGGACGTGTTACCATTGAAGACATGGAAAGTTCAAACGGGACTTTCGTGAATTCATCGCCCATTGACGGCAGATACGAGCTGAAGCACATGGATGTCATCCAGATCGGGGGCAATGTCATTGTCTTCAACAATACCGATTCCGCAGCGGTTCTGGGGACAGCGGAGTTCGCACGGAAAAACGGGATGAGGACTTCGGAATATTACACCCCCCATTTCATGTCCCTGATGACCAAAAGGCTTGAGGCCAACATCAAAAGGGTATTCAAGGGCAAGGATGAAGTCATAAGGAACGTGATCATCTGTCTTTTCGCGGACGGGCATCTTCTGATTGAAGACATTCCCGGGGTCGGCAAAAGCATGATTGCGCAGGCGCTGGCGAAATCGATCCAGGGAACCTACAAGCGGATACAGTTCACTCCGGACATGCTGCCTTCGGACATTACGGGGATAAACATCTATGATGCGAACAAGGGGGAGTTCACTTTTCTTCCGGGGCCCGTCTTCGGAAACATAATCCTTGCAGACGAAATCAACAGGACGACGCCCAGGACCCAGTCGAGCATGCTGGAGTGCATGTCGGACTCGGTGATAACCATTCCGAAGCCGTTTTTCGTGATTGCCACCCAGAATCCGTCCGACTATCACGGCACTTACCCGCTGCCCGAACCGCAGCTGGACCGTTTCCTGATGCGGATATCGATAGGATATCCCGAAAAAGAGGCCGAAAAGGAGATCCTCACGTCCCAGATGAAGCAGCACCCCATAAATGAAATTTCATACGTTGTCAAGGCGACTGAAATACTGCAATGCCATTCCCTTGTCAGACAGGTGCATGTTTCCGAACCCATAAAGGAATACATTCTCAATATTGCCGGCGCCACCAGGAAGCATCCTTCGCTTGCGACTGGCTGCAGTCCCAGGGCGTCCCTCGCACTCATGAGGGCGGGCCAGAGTTTTGCCGCCTATTACGGAAGGCAGTATGTGATTCCGCGGGACATACGGGAACTTGTCCCGGCGGTTCTCGGGCACAGGATCTCGATGAAGCTGCGTTCACAGGGGGAATTCAAGAACACCTTCGACGTCCTCAAGGACATTCTCGAAAAAATACCTGTCCCGGAAGAGGAGAAGAAGCTGTAGGAAGGCTGTAGAAGAAGTTCTAAAGTTCGGAAGTTCGGAAGTTCGGAAGTTCGGAAATGCGAGAGTCCGGAAGTTTTGAATTTCCAATATCCAGGCGACGGAAGACAGAAGGCAGATGGCAGACGACGGAAACATTGAACTTTCAACATCGAACATCCAACTTCGAATGCGGGAAGTAAGACTGTGCTCGGTGATGCGGAAAATCAAGTTGGAGTTCACAACTTTAGTTGTGTTTCCAAACTTAAACTCAAATACTGGGAATTAATTCCGTTGGATCTTGGAAATTGAGTGTTGGATATCGGGTGTTCAATTTAACAAAAAACTGTATAACAAGTACACTGGACAGGTATACGCCATGCTTCCATTTGCGCCGACAACCAGGGGAAAGATAA
>JBAZRS010000063.1:8853-14502 GCA_041662825.1 Victivallales bacterium
GATCTTCCTCTGTCTGGCCTCCCTCGGGGTCTCGCTTGCGAACATCAATCTGGCGGCCGGGATAACCGCCGCAGGTTTTTCGGCGGTGCTTGCGGCGAGTTTAATCATGTCCCTTCTCTCAATAAGGAAAATAGAGGTCTCGCGCGGCCCTGGATCCGACTGCTGCTCCGGCGAGAAAATAACGCTTCCGGTGTTTCTGACTAACAGAAGCAGGCTGACACGGCAGTCGTTTGTCGTGCGTGAAAAGCTTCTTTTCACCGAAAGCTCATATGGGAACGTAACTGTCGAAGCGTTGAAACCCGGGGAAACCCGGCTTGTCAACCGTGAGTTCAATGCCGTCAGGAGAGGTTCGTACAGGCTCGAGAAAATACATGTTGTCGGCGGGGATCCGGCCGGATTGTTCAGGCGCGTGAAGACGTTCAGTATTCCAGAGGAGATAACAGTTTATCCCGAAATGCACAATGTCACATGGATGCCCCTGTTCATGAAAAACAAGATTCAGGCCTCGATAAGCGGGAGGCCTATCGGCATCTCGGGGATTGGCGAGGAGTTTTTCGGTGTCAGGGAATACCGCCGTTCCGACAGCATGCGGTTCATAAACTGGAAGAGCACCGCCAGGCAGGGCAAGCTCATGGTCCGCGAATTCGAGTCCCACTCCTCGGTAACCCTGGCCATCCTTCTTGACGGCGAGAAAAAGAAGACCGGATTCTACAACCCCTTGAAAAACAATTATGAATATCTTGTGAAGACTGCGGCGTCCATATGCAATTATGCATGTGAAATGTACTGCCGCATCATATTCATCTCCCCCAACGGGAAAACAGGGGAGACCGTGATCCTGAACGGAACCGGAACCGGGCTGAAAAGGGAAATACTGGATCTGCTGTCGACCATTGAATCTTCCGGAACAAGCCTCGACAGCCTTATGGATACTGCGGAAAGTGAGATCCCCCCGAACTCGATTCTCTACTGCCTGACCCTTTCTGAAAATCCAAAGCTTTCCAGCCGCTTCGATTTCCTGCTCTCACGGGGCGTAGAGATAAGGTGGTTATGCGCGCCTTCCGCCAATTTCATAGATTTGCCGTCACATAAACTGGAGAAGCCGGATGCGTATTCCGGATATACGGCGGTGACGCCGACGGTCTTAAACTACAGCTCCAATATTGCGCAGGTACTGACATATGGCTGAAAATGCAAAATCCGGACAAGATCTTTCATCGGGAAAGATTGCCGTTCACTTCCTGAGCACAGTTTTTTTTGCGCTCGCATCTGTTTCGTCGGTCTGGCAGTATGCGAATCCGATGCTCGCCCACATGCTGATTGTTTTCTCGGCAGTGTCGGCCCTGTCGATATTCATAAGCACGAGGATAATCAGTCTTTTCGCAAGGAAAATAATTCAGGTCATAATCCTCTGCCTCGCGATTGCATGGGCCGTCCACAGGGCGGCATCCCACATAACCGTGGAGATATTCCTGATTGAGTTCCTGTGCATCTCCGGGCTGAGCTTCGGCCTGACCCTGAGCATGAAGGACTACGGGATACAGTGCCTTGTCGGCATAATCCTCCTGATCTGCGGATCCGTCTTTCCGAGAAGCGTATTCATATATCTCCTCCCTTTCGCGTTTTTAACCTGCATGCTCTTCGTCTACACCTCGCGGCCCCTTTCACTGTCGGGAGACCTGTCCATAAAATTTTCACTGAACCCGATCTGGAAGAACCGGAATTATTTCCTGCTCCATTTCCTCCTGGCGGTAATGCTTTGGATTTATTTCTGCACATTCTTCCCGTCCCCTTCAAAAACCGGATTCGGCTTCATATCATCGTCCACCCTGAACAACAACCTCAACTATCTTCCACCCGAATATGACAAGTGGTTCAGGTCCGAGATCAAAAGGGAGTCTGAGACGGGAGAATCTTTCATAGATTCCCCCCTGAAACCCTCGGCGTCCGGAAAAACCGAATCCGTGTCCCAGGACATCGATAATCCCGAGGACAGTGTCGAGGGCGACGGCAGCGGTGCCGGCCCGCCCGGGAACGACCTGGTGTTCAGGGTCAAATCCCCGGTCAAAACCTACTGGCTTGCCGCCCTTTACGACAGTTACGACGGTCATAAGTGGACTGCTACCAAGGCAATGAAGACCCAGAAAATCAGGGGGGCGGTTTATGATTTTAGCGGGAACATTTATACCCAGAACTATTTCATAGACAAGAAAATCTCCCCGACCCTGTACGGGGCCTTCATGCCGAGGAGTTTCGATTTCCCCCCCGGTGTCGGCTATAAGACCGAGACCACGTTTTATAACAGCAGGATACTCAACCCGGAATCGATAACCGTTCCTTTCTCATACAATGTCACTTCCATCAATTGCACATCCGACAATACCGTTCCGGATTTCAAGCCGGCGCAGCTGTGGTTTGAAAAGCTGCCGCAGAAACATTATACGGCCCTTCCCAAGAATACGGTATCGGGAAGGGTGCAGAAGCTCTCCGCGAGAATAACCTACGGGGAAAAGGACAGTTATAAAAAAGCCATCCTCCTCAGGGATTACCTCAGGGAGAATTTCAAGTACAGGGCGGATGCGATGAAAACTCCCGGAGGAAAGGAAGTCACCGATTATTTCATTTTTGAACTCAAGGAGGGCAACTGCCAGTATTTTGCAAACTCCCTTGCAGTAATGGCGCGCACAAGCGGCATCCCCTCAAGGCTCGCCACAGGCTTCTCCCCCGGAAACTACAACATCCTCAACGGGACTTTCGAGGTGTATGAATACCACGCCCACGCCTGGACACAGCTTTTCATAGAGGGGAAGGGCTGGCTGACTTTCGACGCGACTCCGCCCGGCGAAGTGACATCAAGGACCACCCCGCTGATAATAGGCGCGCTGGAGGATCCCTTCGGGGACGAATGGAAAGTCACCCCCCCAGAACTGACGAAGAGCACCAGGGATTTATTTGCCGAGAAAATCAGGCCCATGGCGGAAAAAACCAAGGATGCCGTGCCTTTGACAAAAATTCAGAAAATAGCCATCAGCATTCCCACGTCAAAGGAGGAGCTTAACGTCACGATCAATAAATTGACCGGCGCCCCCCAGGGTACGGCCCTGGAAAAAAACAAGAAAATAGGTAAACTGAAAAACATGGGCGGCGACATCAAAAAGAACGCAATCGCCATGATGAACTATTTCCTGGCGGGAATCAAGTCCATGGCCTTCCGTTTTTTCAGCTTCCAGGGGCTGCTGCTTCAGCTGATTGTACTCGTACTGTTCATCTCGTACCGTTTTTTTCTGGGGATCAGGGCGTTTGCAAACCGCAGGAGGAGACGCAGAAGGTGTCTCAGGATGCTTGACGAAATCCAGAAGTCTTCCGCGGGGAGCCCCGCTGAACGCATTGGCTGCTGCTATAAGCTGACGCGAGAGCTCCTTGAAATATCCGGGCTTAAAAGGGAGAAAAACATGGAACTGCTGAATTACGGGATATCACTTAAAAAGACGGATTACAACCTGAGCAGGGACGCACTCGCTGTTTTCTTCATATATTCCAAGGCCAGCTACAGCCCCTCCGCCCCGGAGGCGGAAGACGCCGAAGTGGTCATGCAGCGGATCCTGCGCATAAGAAACAACCTCTCCGACAACCTCAAGCTCCTGTAGACGGGGGTACCTGTATTTATTTGAATGGAAAACTCTTGATAATTTTCCCTTCCCCTACTATCTTTCATGATATTATGCAATTAAAAATCACCATAAGCGCATATGCAATCATAACAGCTGCGGCGTTATTTCTTCACCCGCTGACTGGCATTTCGGACCCGGAACAGAAGCCGGCAACCACCGGGCCAGGCGTCAAAGCCGTCCCTGCGGAATCGGAGGATTTGCCCTCACTCATAAAAGCTTTGGGGAGCAAAGAGTACAGCGCCCGTTCCCATGCCGTAGAAGCCCTCTCGAAAATAGGTGCGCCGGCCGTACCGCCATTAATAGAGGCATTGGCGGACATCAACAGTTATACTCGAAAAGGGGCCGTAGACGCATTGGGGAATATCAGGCCTGTCCGCCCGGAAGTCGTGCCGGCACTCATAAAAGAGCTGATAGACAGGGACAGCTATGTGCGGAAGAGCGCAGCAGACGCCCTGGGAAAAATAGGCGCACCTGCCGTACCGGCCATAATAAAGACCTTGACGGACAAAGACAGCTCCGTCCGAAAGGGAGCCGCAGATGCATTGGGCAATATCGGGCCTGTGACTCCGGAAATCGCACCGTCCCTCATAAATGCGTTGAAAGACAGTGACAACGCTGTCCGCAGGAGCGCTGCCGAATCTCTCGGCAGGCTCGGACATGCAGTTCCGGAAGTCATCCCCCCCCTGCAGAAAACAGTGCTGGATGAGGACGCCCAGGTCAGGAAAAGCACTGCGGAAGCCCTGGAAAAACTGGGGGCCATGACTCTGGATCTTAAGGTGAAACGCCATATAATGGATCTGGGCGATGAAAACAGCGAAATCCGCAGGAGCGCCGTAGATTCCCTCAATAAGATCGGGGCTGTGACTCCGGAAGTCATGCCCGCCATCATGACAGCATTGGGGGACGGCGATTACTCTGTCCGCAAAAGTTCAGCGGAATTCCTTGAAAAGAGAGGTTCCCTGACTGCAGCGCTTAATGCAAAACGCTACGTTCTGGATCTGAAGCACGGCAATAAGATAAACCGATTGAAGGCGGCGGAAGCGCTCGGGAAGATAGGAGCCGCAACCCCGGAGGTGGTTCCGGCACTGATCAGCGCAATGGGGGACAAATATGTGCGCGGGGCGGTAATAGAGGCACTCGGCAAGATCGGCCCCGGCGCCAAAGAAGCGGTGCCGGCCCTCACAAAAGCATTGACAGACAAAGACTCCAATTTCCGTGTGGAAGTGACGGACGCGCTCGGCAGCATAGGCGCCTCCGCCAAAAGCGCGGTGCCGTCGCTGGTGGTCAATTTAAACGACAGGGATCCCGCTGTCCGTGCAAGCTCCGTGAGGACCCTCAAAAAACTCAACGCCATGACCTTGGGCCGGAAAATCAGCTATTTTGCATTCTCGCATCCTTTCATAACGTCATTTTCGGGAATATGCGCCTGTCTGGCCCTGCTGTTCTCCATATGGACTGGACTGCCCTTGCTTTTCAGGACTTTCTTCCCGCTCAAGTGGTATATCCGGGAATTTCACAACATTGATCCTAAACGGCGCGTTGCAGCTTCGCAGGCCCTGGCGAAAATAGGCAAGCCGGCCGTAGGCCCCCTGATAATGGCGCTGGACCACAGGAATAGCGATGTCAGGGTAAGCGCCGCAGACGCCCTCAACAAGATAGCCCCCCTGACGCCTAAGGCTGTCCCTCTGATTATTAAATCACTGAGGGACAGGGAAAGCGAAGTTCGCAGGAGCATTACAGAAGTTTTAGGCAAAACCGGCCCGGTGACAACGGAAGTCATTCCCGCCCTGATCAGGGCGCTGGGGGACGGCAACGGCTATGTCAGGACCAGTGCGGCTGAAGCGCTCGGCAAGTGCAGGCCTCCCACCTCGGAAGTGATTTCAGCCTTGGTCAAGGCGCTCGGGGACAATTATTACTATGTCCGCGACAGCGCCGCCAACGCCCTTGAAAGTAACGGCGTCATGCCGGTTTCGCTCAA
>JBAZRS010000064.1:0-14461 GCA_041662825.1 Victivallales bacterium
AAAGCGGAGATAGTCTGGATTATTTAAAATACTACACCTCAGAAAGGAAATAACAGATGAACAGGATATGCAAAGGACAAAACTCAGACACGCAGTTTACGACTAAGGGCGGAGTTCCGTTTTTCAAGACAGGCCTGCCTCATGGCCAGGTTTCTTTTTCTGGCGGCCGCATCGCCGCCAACATGGGGGAGCACGGGGGATTGACACGCATCATCTATTTCGGCGGGCAGCATCTCGGGGCATCCGAGTTCTTCAATGTCGGAGATGTCCTCTCGGGATGGCACAAGCTGTACCGCCTTTACGTTGTCATCGACGGGAAAATGTACTTCACGACTTTTTCGAACACCCTCATCTATCCGCACGGCTATACCAGCGAATGCACTCTGGACAATGTCAAATTCAAACATTCGATGTCACTCTTGAATGACACGATAGTCCTGGGCTGCGAAGTGTTGAAGAATCCCGGAAACAAGAAAATTCAGCTCAAGCTTGCGAACAATGACGGTTGCAACCAGGTCGCCAGGCCGGGAAGGGAATGGCAGGAAAGGACATTCGTCGAAAAACTGAATGCTCTGACGCTCAAAGTCACAGATACGGCACCGTCCAAGAGGAAAGATGTTGAAGACGCCCTGACCCAGCAGTCAATTGCGGTTCCGGAGGAAGCGGCAAAAGCCGTCACAATGATCGGAGTTTCCAGCACTTCAAAATTAAGCTGCCACATGACGCCGGATGTCTTCATGAAAACATATCTTGAAACGGAACCATTCAGGAAAAGCTGTTCCTTCCAGATCGTCTTCGCCCCTGAATCGTCCTTCAATAAAAGGCTGCTGGAACTGAAGGTGAAGCTGGGCGCGGAACTCAAAAAACTTGAATCCGACTTCAATATGCTTATGAAAGAACGTCCGGTCATAAGTGTAGGCGACAAGACAGTGGAATCCCTTTTCGCCATGTCCGGGCCCGTGTTGGAATCCCTGAAAGTCAAGGACATGCCCGGCGGCATGCGTGCGGCGGATTCCGGCTACTGGGTATGGGGCTGGGACAGCATGGTGCACGCTGACGCCCTCCTGCTCTGGGGGGACGGCCAATACGTCCGGGACATGCTTAAATTTTATCGTGACACAGCAACTCCGTCCCACGGCATCGCACATGCTTTCACGACAACCTGCAAGCCATACATGTCGATGGCTCCGACCGCACAGACACTTTACTGCATCATGCTTTACAACCATTTCCTCTATACCGGCGACAAGAAGATCCTGCAGGAATACTTTTCGTTTTCGGAAAACGTCATCGCCCGTGCTCTGAAAGACGAAGTCGGGGACAGCGGTCTTTACGGCGGTGTTTCCCTATATCCAGATTTTCCGGAGCATCTCGAGCAGGACGGGCATGACATCAGCGTTTTCAACAACGGCATTCTGTATCAGGCGCTGCGCTGCATGGCTGCTCTCTCTGCACAACTCGGAAAGAAGGAGAAGGCCGCCAGCTTTGACGAGAAGGCCGTCCGCCTGAAGAAAGCGTTCCTTCTCCACTTCTACGATCATGAGAAAGGGTATTTTGTAGATTCGCTTTCCGCAAAGGACTTCTCAAAACGCCGTCACTATCCGTCCTACGCCATTCTCTGGGTCACGCCCTTTGCATGCGAGCTCCTTGACGGCGTGGCAAAACAGGTCGCCCGTTTCATGAGGGACAACTTCAAGTCTTCACGCGGCTTCTCTATGCTGCCGAAATGGGACAGCCGTTTCATGTGGGACGGGAATCAGCTCGGGATGTATATGCCCGTCGTAGAACGGTTCTACTGGCAGGCGCAGAAACAGGCCGGAGTGAAAGTGGACACCGACTGGTGGTTCAGTCATCTCGCATGGTTCTGGAATCAGCTCACCCTCCCTGAAGCCCTCGCTTGCGAGGCTGAAAACGAAGGACTCGCCGTGGACAATCTCGGCCGCAAGCAGGCGTTCTGCGCAAAAGGCTGGTTCAGCATATTCATCCATGCAATGGCGGGAATCGAGTTCCAGCTCGGTAACCCGGAAATAACCGTTTCACCGATGGCGTCCCGCGAAATCAGCATAGTAAATCTGAAATTCAGGGGGAAAAAGATCAGCGTCAAGATCAACAGTAATAAAAAGGGAACCGGAAGGAAAATCATTCTGAGTTGACATGTGAATCGCCGAGTTTATAATATGAATGTGCGTATCGTTTAAAATATATTTTACAATAACAAAAGGAGATGACAAGATGAGAAAATCCGTGTTGACTCTGATGGCCGGCCTTGTGATGCTCGCCGTTACCGCCCCGCTGCTGAAAGCCGAAGAACCCAAAGCGGAAGCCGCAGGCATCGCTATCGTTGATGCCACGAAATGCAACGGCGGTTTCGAGACCGGCGAGGTTGATCCCTGGGCCCCGGTTTTCGTTCAGGTATCGACAATGAGCAGCGGCGAAACCTATCCGAACAATATTATTAAAGTTGTCAAGGATCCGGCGTTTGCCTCAAAAGATAAAAACTGTCTGAGTCTTCAGGCAGCCGGAGATCCGAAAGGCGCACTCATCTGTGCAAGGCTGGACCTTAGGGACATCCAGGGCATAGACCTTGAGAAGGGGCGCACATTTATCCTCAGCTGGGATATCCGCAACGGCGAAAAGCCGTTTCAGACACCCATTGCCGAATTCCTGGCCCTAACCAAAGACGGGGCTGTGGTCGCAAAGGGGGAAACCATAGCTGAAGCTCCAGCCGTTGCCGACAAATGGGTGACACGCCGCGTAAAGTTCACCATGCCGGATACGCTTAAGGAGTTCAAGTCCATTCATCTGCGCATCGGATACGCCATTCAGCCCACAGAGGCCGCCGCCAGTTACCTTGGCTTTATCGACAATATAAGCCTCGTCCAGACGAAGTAGTCGATATCTTCCGACATTATTCTGAGCCAATTGCAGAACGCATGTTTTGCAATTGGCTCTTATTATTTCAGGAGCTTCTGCACATGAACATGCTCCTTGCAGATACGGCCGACTGCCTGATTGCCTCCTCGGCAATCGCCAGTAATGCAAAGCTGAAAACATTGAATGTCAAACACTTCCCGATGTTCAAGAATCTCGAAACTGCTTACAACAGGGCCTGAATTCTTAATTCATTCAACCATGCGGCATATCGTATTTTGACAAAATCATGTTACAACCTGATTTTATCTTGACATTATCATTTTAAGGCGCAAACCTGTCAAGATGCTTTTTTCTCGAGCTGATTGTTTAAGTTGGAGTTCGAGTTTTAGCTTGCGAAACATATTGAATACTAGGACAAACTAAAGTTTGAACTCCAACTGAAGACAATGCCATAGCAACATTTTCCTGTATTTTGAAATCAGCTCATCAATATAAAACAACAGGAATATTTAGACAGGATTACAGGATTTTCTGGATTTATTGAATTCACCTTATCCCGTCAATCCAGTTATCCTGTCAATTTTATTATGTATTTGCATATAGCTTATCAGGTGCCGGTCCGGGGACTGTTCTCGTGCCATTTTTGCCTTACCTGTTCTACAGTCTTGATCCCGTCCTGAAGCAGATCCTCGAGAAATACGGCAATCTCCTTTTCCCTTGCGGACATCGCCTCAAGCTCAAGAAGTTCCATCCATTCCCCGTCAGAAAAGAAATGGATCTTTTTCACAGTCCTTCTGACGCCGGAGAGGCCGTTACGGACAGTTACCGGGATGAAGATTCCGAAGGCGGGAAAAGATTCCTCAGGCACTCTGTTTTCATCAACTATCTGGGAATGCGCCTGCTCAAGGGTGTCCGCGTGAAGATTGGTAACCAGCCTGCAACCGTTCGCACCCAGCTCTGCGAACCTCCTGAGTTCCGCACCCCAGATATATGCGTCGTAGTTTCCCGGACCGATCTCGTAGGAAAGCAGGCATGTGCCAGGCGGACTCTTCTCCCAGCCGCTTTCAGGCTCCGTGAGAATTATTGTCTCGTTCTCCGGCAGCATTGCAAGCAAAGCAACCATGACGGCAGTCTTTCCGGCGCCGCCCGGACGGGCGCCCACAAGCCATGAGGATCCTTCCTCAATCTTCTTCAGAAGCCAAGCCGTCTGCCTGACTGAAAGTGTCTCCCGTTCAATCAGGTCAATGACCGACAGCATCCTGCCTCCCCGTTGGTTAGCCCTGTCAATGTAATATAAGACTGATTTCATGTTAAACCATCATTTAAGTATATGAGGTAATTTCAAAACTGCGGTTTTGACAAGCAAAACCCTCCATTTTAATCCGTCACGGCGGATGGAGGGCGAGGCTAGTCCGAGCCGTTTCCTGAGTTTTGAAATTAACTCCACAAACAATAAAGGGAATCCAGATATTTTCAAAATATTTTAAAAGGGCTATTGACAAGTTAAAGAATATTTATTATAATAATCATACAAATATATTTGTACAAGCTAATTTGTTAGGGCTCCGAAAAACAATGAATATCCAACGTATAAGTCTTAAAACAATCGCCGATGAAGCTGGCGTATCAGTAAGTACGGTATCGCAGATACTGAACAATAAGCCTAATAATTTCAGCTCGGAAAGAACCAAACAGAAAATCCGCCAAATCGCCAACGACATCGGTTACCGCCCAAACTTCGGGTACAGACTGATGCGTGGTGAAAAAACCAAAACAGTGTCAATAATTCTTGGTGAAGCTTTTGGCAGGATGGAAATCCACATACAGAAGATTATTATTGAAATAATGGCTGAATTTGATCGAAAGGGATATGCCTGTTATCTTTCCGCTTTTACTTTTGACTCCAATGAAAACCTTGTGAAAATCCGTGAGCTTATTGCACGAGGCTCGCAGTATTTCGTACTGCTGGGCACACCATACGGACATGAGCAGATTGAAGATGAAATCATAAAAAACGGGAAAAATTATATAGGGTACAGTTCATCGTTCAAAAGGACAGTAAATCCTGATTCAACTACCGGCGCAGAAGCCATTTTACGGTATTTTATCTCAGAAGGGAAAAACAACTTCCGTTTATTGATTTCTCGCGACAAAAACATAAGCCTGATATCCGATACGCGGTTTGCCGCACTGAGAAGGATATTCCCTGATAAGGCTGAAGATGTTTTACTCAATAAATATGTTATTCAGATTGATATGCATAGGCTTATAAATGAGAATATGTTCGTTGATATCGGGTATTCGGCTACGGCTGAGGCGTTCGCCAAGGATCCGGACATACAGGCAATATTTTATCACGTTGACTATTTTGCCCTTGGCGGCTCAAGGTATTTCTTGGAAAACGGGATTACAATTGGCAAAGATGTCCTGGTTGCGGGGTTCAACAATACCATGGCAGTCAAATTCTACCCTTTCCCAATATCATCTGTCGAACACGATATAAAAAGAATTTCCAACATCCTGATGGAAGAGTCATTCAACGATCAGCCGCTTAACCTGATAATCGATCCAATCGTGCATATAAGAAAATAAAGAAACAAATAAAAGGAGGATCTGTATTATGAAAAAAATTAATATAATGCAGAACAGGAATAGGCTTCAGTGGAAATGCGGTATCTTCACACTTATTGAACTTCTGGTAGTAATCGCCATCATTGCCATCCTGGCCTCCCTGCTTCTGCCGGCGCTTAACCGGGCCAATGAGTTCGCAAAACTATCACTATGCCAGAGCAATTTGAAGCAAATATCCACCATGTTGACGGTATATGCGGATGACAATAACAGCTACGGACCGCCGGGACAGGGCACTGAGGGTAATTGTTTTAGGGATCCTGAAATGGGGCCGTATATGAATGCTGGCAATAACACTTCGGTGAAATTGGCGATATGTCCGAGTTCCGAGTCGGTCTTCTTGGACTCTGCGTATGGTCCGGGGAAAATTAAGGGATATCAAGCGTCAATTTGGATAATGTCCAGCTACATTCCAGCTTTTGGCAACGGTCATCGCCCCCCGAACTCGGGCATTTGGTTCGGCTGGGTTCGGCAGAACACTTCCACAAACCTGCAGTGTCCTTCTTTGAAATTCTTGGGCAGGAAAGGTGTTGTCTCGCCCGGTGATGGCTATGCTGCGAATATTGACCCGCCCAGTGTACAGGCGATGACAGGCGATAATACCGCGACCACGGGCAATTCTGTAAGAAGCATCGGTCCCCTGACGCATATGGCCAGCCACAATGGGGCAAATAATGCCTTTTTTGACGGACATGTCGTCTTCACCTTACGGAAAGCTTCTACCAAGCGTATACATAATTATTACACTACGACCAATGGCCTGTGCTATGAATGACACGGGGAACATCCGTTTGTCTTAGGTTTATCATTACTAATATGAGGATATATATGGGAAATGTTTTCAAGGAGATTTTGGATTCTGCGGCGACTGACGAAATGATTCTCAAAGAAAGGCTCTATTTGGCGTGCGAGTGGCTTTCCGACATCGCACAGGTGAAGAATGAAGAAGATCCCGTAGAGAAAAAACACCTGCAAAAGAGATGGACGGGTGCGGTTAAGGGGGAATATCCTGCTGCAACCAGGCAATGGGCCTTTTTCTGTCCTGTATGGCATACGGGACAGGCCGTGAAGGCGCTGTCTATGGCATATGGGGATCTGAATGAGGAAAAGTTCCTTGATTCCGCCAAAGCGGGGGCAGATTTCCTGGTGGCGAATTCAATTCCATCCGGCAGGCCTGAGGAATCTCTTATCCTGGCCTATGAAGACCATTATGACAAAGTCAACACTTCAGCTATAATGGAATGCATGGACGGCTTGCTTTGGCTCAACCGTTACACGGCGGATTCATACAGGGAGCTTTTCCTGAAATCATCCGAATGGCTTGTCTCAAAATCCTGGTTAAGGGGAAAAGGACTTTTTCTCGACCTTTATGATCCGGTGAAAAACGCGTTTATGGAAAAAGCATACGGCGGTCATGAAGGCCGTCCCCTCCTGGACGACGGTATACTCCTTAAGGCGTATAAGCTCAGCGGCAACAAGATTTTCAAGGACGCATTTTTTGAAACGGCGGAAAGACTCCTGAAAGACGAGTATCCGGAGGGGAATTGGATCAATTATTGCCCCTGCAGCAGTGATAAGGGCATCATACACCCTCGTCAAGCCTACTGGTGGGGTTACCCGATGTTTCAGGCCTATGGGGAAAGCGGAGATAAAAGATATCTTGACTGCGCATTGCGTTCCTGCCGCTGGTACGCCAAAGCGCAGCGAATGGACGGAGGCATTATCCGCGGCACTTATCTGGATTTCAACACTGACTCCTTCGGTCATGCCACTTCAGGTGCGGCCGCCTCCATGATAATGTTCTGCGAAGCCATACGGGTGACAAAGTCCGATGAATTCATCCAGCCGCTGGCAAGAGCCCTCAACTATTGCATGAGGATGCAGTTTGTAAACCCTGAGGACAAGAATCTGAGAGGCGCAATCCTTGAAAAAGTCCTTTATCCTGACGGGACAGACAGGATCCCCTATCATATAAGGGATCTGGGGACAATATTTTTCATTCAGGCGGTATCAAAGATATTAAAGTTAAAATAAAGAGAATTTCCATGAG
Organism: Victivallales bacterium; assembly: GCA_041662825.1. GTDB lineage: Bacteria > Verrucomicrobiota > Lentisphaeria > Victivallales > GWF2-50-93 > GWF2-50-93. The sequence goes on from JBAZRS010000064.1 coordinate 7,556, forward strand.
AGACTGCGGGAGCATAAAATATATTGAATGCCACGGCAACCCATATGAAATGGGTTACCAATATGGCATGCAGGCTAAACAGGAAATAGCAAAGATGTTTAAGTCTGATTCATATAAATGGATACTCTCTAAATCTGCAAAGGCTAAGACATATGTCCGTAAACTTGAAGACAACATCGCTAAGCTGCTTCCCGAATTACATGAGGAGCTAAAGGGGATAGCTGACGGGTCCGGGCAAGATTCATATGCGATAATGCTTCTCAATCATTATCCCCTTCCTGACGACACCCATGGCAGATGCACTCCCATAGGGCTTGTCTCCCGGGACGAGGGTGTCCTTATCTCAAAGAACAATGACGGCAATCCTGGCGACAAGGAAAAACATCCTTTTGTGATAAGGAGAAGCGTACCGGATAAGGGCTTCGGCCTTCCGATGATTCAGGTAACTTATGCTGGCTGGCTTAGCGGCCTTGACGCCATGAACACTGCAGGGCTTGCAAACGTACACGCATCGGTGGGCTCGGTATTTCCAAGGAACCCGTGCGATATCGACATTGGCCTTGTGGCATATCATGCCATGAGACGTTCCGAAAATGCCAAAGATTTCAAAGCCGTGCTCTGGAGTTTCCCACTATCGGGAAAAGGATTCAACATATTGATTGGCGATGCCTCCGGATGGGCATCTGTCATAGAGGCTGCTGTTCCACTTCTGCTTGAAAGGGACTGCAATAAGAAGTTCCTTTACGCTACCAATCATTACACTGTTGAATGCATAAGGAATTCCGACGGGAGAACCCCTAAAGGAAAAGAAATATCCACCTATAGGCTTGGCTATCTGAAATGGGTTGAGGAAACCAATCCTCCGGAAAACATGAAAGACCTGAAGAACTTACTCTCATCACATGACCCATGGGCTCCCTGCGGGCACGGCGGCCCCCGTATCATGGAGACACTGTGGTCGATTATTTTCAACTCAAATACAAAATCGGTTTTTCTAGCTGACAATACCCCTTGCACAAACAAATATGCCAGATACGATCTCAAGACTGCCGACAAGACACGTCCCCCTGCATGATTCACTGTCCATTAAATTTTGAGATAATAAAACAGCAGGCATAAGGAATTTCTCGGTAAACAGCTCGTATACTCGGAGGAATTTGACAAAAGCGGAGGAACTCCGCTTTTTTGAAGTCTGGAAAATTCATAGCTATGCAATTAGTCCAAAAGATAAGGAAGAAAAGAAAACAATGACAAACGGTAAACCGGATAATGATAGTGAATTGCGGACGGTGAGTATCACAAGTTCGCTTGACGGGACGGAACAGAAATCTCTGTTTTATGTTCCGAAGGAAGGAGCTCCGGATAAAAAAGGAGAGCCGGTTCCCCTGCTGGTTATGCTGCACACCTGGAGCGGCGACTACACGAAGATCAAATCTTGTCCGAAGGAGCAGAAATGGGTGATGATCGCACCGGATTTCCGTGGGCCAAACACGCGTCCGGAAGCCTGTGCATCCAAACTTGCAATTCAGGACGTATTGGATGCTGTCGAGTATGCCAAAAAGAATGCCAGGATTGACGAGTCTCGGATTTACCTGTGTGGCTGGTCTGGTGGCGGACACATGTCCCTGATGATGACGGCGAAAGCGCCAAACATTTGGGCGGGTGTTTCGACCTGGGTGCCGATTTCCGATCTTGCGGCGTGGCATGCCAGCGGCAAGTACATGAAGCAGATGGAGGGTTTATGTGGCGGTGCGCCCGGCACTCCGGCTACGGATGCGGAATACAAGGCGCGTTCACCGATTCATTTCCTGCCGGCGGCCAAAGGTGTCCCCATGGATATAAATGCCGGGATTCACGATGGGCATGAGGGATCAGTTCCAATCAGCCAGTCGCTGAATGCGTTCAATGTCTTGGCGGAAGCCAACGGACTAAAGGACAAACAGATTCCAGCCGCAGACATTGAATTCATGACTCGCACAGAAAAAGTGCCGGAGGCGCTTGCCGGGGAGTCGGAAAATGATTCCGAACGGAATCGCGAAGTGCTTTTCCGGCGTGTAGCCGGCCCTGTCAGGATCACAATTTTCGAAGGTGGGCATGAGGCTGAGGTGAATGCCGCTTGGAATTGCCTTGCCCGACAGAAGAAGGGTTCTCCCGCCAATTTTGAAGTTCCCAAATCAGCAGTCAAGGCCAAAAAAGAAACAGGCGAAGCCCAGCAGGTCGACAAATAATCTTATAGTATCATAGACATTCTTGTTTGTGGCTAAAATTTAAATCACCGCTTTTTTGAGGTTTGGAAAATTCATAGCTATGCAATTAGTCCAAAAGATAAAGGAAGGAAAGAAAAAAATGATAAACGGTATTTCTAGGCGACAGCCGGATGCCTTGGAGAAAATGTGTGAAAACGACCGCATGGGAAATTGGCAGGGGGCGCAGAACTGGGTAAGGGATAGTGATGCTCCCTGTATTTCGCTGGGACAGGCCGGAGCCTTTGACGATGCCCACATTTTCGCGCCTTGCGTCGCATACGAAAACGGAATATACTCGTTGTGGTACTGCGGCTCGCGAGGTTTTGTTGACGATCGTGTGTTCAGATTGGGGCTTGCAACATCAACAGACGGGATTCATTTCACCAAGCACCCAAGCTCCCCGGTGCTTAGCTTTGGCGAGGGCAACCGCTCGATCCTTACGCCCACCCTGCTCCGCAATCCGGAAGGCTCCGTCTGTCGGGAGTTGGGTAAACTGCGCCTGTGGTTCTCCTCGTGCGATTTCCCTTCCGGCAATCCGCGGCACACCCTTCACGAAGCAAGCAGTTCGGACGGATTGACTTGGAGCGAACCGTCGGGGAGCCAGTTGGAGAACATCTATGCCCCGACAGTGATTCTCGACGGCAAGGTGTACAGGATGTGGTATACGGATGTAGAGCGGGATCCCTGGTGTTTCCGCTATGCGGAGAGCTCGGACGGAGCCCGTTGGAACGTGGATCCTGAACCCGTGATAGTTCTGGATCAGCGGTGGGAACTCGGGCGCCTCTTCTACCCGACAGTGATTAAAGACGGATCGCAGTTCCTTATGTGGTATGGAGGCTATAGCAATTCCCCGGGGGAGGAACAGAAAACCTCCATAGGTTTCGCCATGAGCGGCGATGGACGGCACTGGCGAAAAAACCCTGCAAATCCTGTGTTTGGACCGGAACCGGCACATAGTTGGGAATCTCACTATACCACCAGTCAGTCTGTGCTTCGCCTTCCTGACGGCTCTTGGCGAATATGGTATGCCTCCCGTCCTAAACCGCCATTCGAACACAAGTACTTCGCCATCGGAACGGCACGATTGAAGCTGACGCTAACATGAAAATGATGAAAAAAACGAAAATATACGTTGTTCTGTTTATCTTGTTTCTGGCAAGCTTGAATGCTTTTTGCGGAATCCACACTTCTAAGGATGCACCAACGACGTTGCTTGCGGAAAATGGAAGCGCCAAACAGATAATCTACCTCGGCGAGCAAGCCAATGTCATAACGTCGGAGGCTGCGGATAAGTTGGCGCAGATCCTGAAAAAAATGTCCGGAGCAAGCTTTGAAATCAGACGCTGCAGAACAGTTCCTGATGCCGGCATTGTTATTGCAACTGTGGCGGATTTTCCGGACTTGTCGCCAGAGTTAAATCTTCCGGCGGATGATCCGGCAACGCGGCAGGGATATACAATAGTTTCGGACGGCAAGCGGCTTTTGCTGCTGGGAGCAACGCCGCAAGGTGCCGCCAATGCCATAGCAGATTTACTGTACCGGCTGGGCTACCGGCAATTTTTCGCCGGCTCCAACTGGGAGGTGGCCCCGCAAACAGCGAGAATGGAGTTTGCAGGACGAATTACCGAATCTCCTGATTTCCTGTTCCGCAATATCTGGTCGGCACACAAGGTTTGGCCGGAAGAAATAGCCTCGAAAAAACATTATGACCTGATCAACCGCCATATCGGCGAATATCTCCAATTGAGCCACATGTACACCGCCTTTATCGCAAAAAATCAGGCCGAATTTTCGGCGCATCCGGAATATTACGCATTGGTCAACGGCAAACGCGAACCCATTAATTCCAACACCAAGCTATGCATCAGCAATCCCGGCCTCAGGACATTGATGCTGGATTACATCAGGGGCGTTTTGAAGGATGATCCGACAAAAACCACCGTCTCAGTGGAGCCGTCTGACGGCGGTAACTGGTGTCAATGTAAGGAATGCGTCAAATAGGCTCACCTTCGACCCGGGCGGTATTCCTGGCCAATGCTGTTGCCGAGATGGTGCGCAGGGAATTCCCCGGAAAACGCGTCGGCATGTACGCCTACAGCGAACATTCACCACCACCGCAGATAGATGTTGCGCCGGAACTCATAATAAACATCGCCACGGCACTCATAAAAGGCGGCTATACTTATGACCTGTTGGTGGAAGGCTGGCGCGCGCGCGGTGTCAAGACGCTGGGCACACGGGATTATCATGACGTTATCAATTGGAGCGCCTGGTCCCCGGGAAAATCCAGGGGTTCTAACACCGAACATTGCAGCAAAGGGCTGCTAAGATACTATGAGCAAGGCTCGCGCTTTTATTCAAGCGAGGGCGGCTGGGTATTCGGGCCAAACGGTTTAGGTTACTATATCTCGATGAGGGTCTTGTGGAATACTCAGGAAGCGGCACAGGTTGAAGCCATTAAGCAGGATTTCTTCAGGAAATCCTTCGGCGCGGCAGCCGAACCGATGGCAAAGTTCTATGATTTAATTGACGGCAAAAACAAGCCTTTGCTTTCGGCAAATCTTCTGGGACTGCTTTACAGGCAATTGGATGCTGCGGTGAAATCGGTTGCAAATGATCCGGCAGTGCTGCGGCGACTGGCTGATCTGACGACCTACGTACGCTATGCCGAGTTATTGCAGGCAAAAGAGTCGGACAATTCAAGCAAGAATAATCTGAAGTTGATCGAACATGTGGCGAGAATGCGCTCCAACCAGATGCTGCAAACCCTAGAGGCTTCTCGTTACTATTTGCGCTACATGCCCAAAGAATGCGAACAGGTGGATTGGAACAAGGCCAAGCCGTTTTCCCTGGAAGAGGCTCTCGGACTGATTCAGCCCGGCATTGCCAATAATCCTCTTTTATCCTTCACTCCGGTGAATTTCAGCGATGATTATCGGCCAATGACGAAGCAGACGCAAACGCCGCGATGCGATGGGGTAATCCAGGGTAATGCCAGGAATTTTTATGCCTATATAACTCATCCGGAGAAAAAGTTGGAGCTGGAAGTAACCGGCGGTTTGATAAAACATTATCAGAACCGGGGCAATGTCAAAATCAACCTGTACCAGATTGGCGGGGCTTCCGAAACCGGCGAGCTCGAAACGCTGGTTGACAGCAATTCCGATGTGCCACCGGACGGGGAAAAACACTTAGTCGCCTTAAAAGCGAAAAATGCCGGACTTCACAAAATCACCGTCGCCGATGGCAATGACAGGACCAAAATAGACTGGGCACCGACCATCCCGGTAGTTATGGCCGCAAGCATGGAGCAGAAGTTATCGCTCCCGCTGGTCCACAGTTTTTACGTCTATGTGCCCAAGGGGACAAAACAGATTGGTTTCTACACCAACACCAAATGCGGCAGCCTATGCAATCCGGAAGGCAAGGAGGTTTTGACTTTTGACAAAAACAGCTCCAGCGGCTTTCCGGCTATAATCGTCAAATCCGGACAGGATGGCAAATTCTGGAAATTTAAAGAGGTTAAGGGCGTTTTCGCCATGCTGACCATTCCCCCTATAGCCGCACGTTCCGGAGCCGAAATGCTCATTCCTGAAGAAGTGAAAGAATAATCCAAACATAAATTTGAAAGGTCAAATATGAAGATAATTTTAAGCCTGTTGCTCTCTTGCGGAGCGTGCGCATCCTCCTTGGCGCTGGAACTGGTCAAAGACGGCCAACCGTTGGTTAAAATCTATGCCCTGCCCGACGAAGCGGTGCCAAAGCCTTTTGCATTCGATCCAAGCGCCAAAGCCACTTACGACGAAGAAAAGAAACTGATGCTGGCGTCGGCTCTGCATGACTTGACGACTTATATTGAAAAAATGAGCGGCGCAAAACTGGTGATCCTCCCTGTAAGCAGCTTAAAGGAAGCGACTTATCCGTCAATCATTATAGGAGACCTGTCAAAAGAGGCGAATTTAACCGCACCGGAGAGCGGGACGGCGGAAGGCTTTGTCCTTCATGTTACCGATAAAGCAGTGTTCATTCTGGGGGCTTCGCCCGCCGGAACCGCTTATGGCATTTACGAGCTTCTTAATCAAATCGGCTGCGCCTGGGTGATGCCGGGGACGGCGGGAGAAGTCATTCCAAGCGCCAAAACGCTGGGAATCCCACTCCAGACGACAAAGCAGATCCCGTCTTTTGAAATTCGCTGCCCATGGTACATTTCAAGCAGACAGATTGTTACGGCTGAAGAGGGTTCAAATTATTTGCAGTGGAAGGTGCGCAATAAATTGCAGATTAACAGAAATGTTCACCCCCTGCAGATGGTTGGCGGACATGCCTGGGGCTTTTTGACCGGCAAGCTTTACAAAGAGGTGTTTGCCGCCGATCCGGAGATGCTGGCGCTGGCGCGGCAACCCGATGGCTCACTTAAGCGAAAGGGGCCGCAGGTGGAAGGCACAAATCCCAAAGTGATAGACCTGCTTGAAAAATATATCCGCAATATGTTCACTGAAAACAAATGGCCGACCAATAAGGAGGTCTCCATCAGCGTCTCGCCGGCCGATGGAGTCGGTTACTCTGAATCACTGGCTTCCATGGCGGCTGGCGCCGGACGGATGGATCCGGTGAGCGGCTATCCGGACATGACCGATTTACTAGTGCTTTTGTGCAATCA